>NZ_JXTH01000021.1 GCF_000836725.1 Anoxybacillus thermarum
CCTCCAAAAGGGCCGCCAACAAGACAGCGAACACCTTTTGAAGAGTTCTGACTAATTGTTCCTCCAGCTCTTTTAATAAAGGCCATTCTGTGGTAAAATGTTTCATGGACTCTCTCCCTCCTGTTTTATTGATGTTGGTCATCACCATCATAGCAGGGAGAGAGTCCTTTTTGCATGACATTTGCTTTTTTCTACCGCGCTTCGCTTGGTGGCCCCGACGAGCGTCGCGAACAAAAGTTCGCAACCCTCGTCGGGGAATCATTCCTGAATGTCACCCACAAATATTTTACTCACACATGTATAAATGTGAACGCGGGAATGAATCGATTCTTGGTGTACTTCCGTTTTTCCACGTATACGGGATGACGGCTGTCATGAACTTATCCATTATGGAAGGATATAAAATGATTTTATTGCCGAAGTTTGATGTCGAAACGACGTTAAAAACAATTGAAAAACAACGACCAACGCTATTTCCAGGCGCTCCAACGATTTATATTGCGCTGCTCAACCACCCGAATTTGAAAAAATATGATTTATCGTCAATTAAAATATGTATTAGCGGTTCAGCTCCGCTTCCAGTTGAAGTGCAAGAACAATTTGAAACAGTAACAGGTGGGAAGATTATTGAAGGTTACGGCTTAACCGAAGCATCCCCTGTGACGCATTCCAACTTTATTTGGGACGGAAAACGAATCAAAGGAAGTATCGGTGTGCCTTGGCCAGACACAGAGGCGATGATCGTCTCGTTAGAAACGGGAGAGAAAGCAAACATAAATGAAATTGGTGAAATCGTTGTACGTGGTCCACAAGTAATGAAAGGATATTGGAACCGACCAGAAGAAACAGCAGCGACACTTCGTGACGGTTGGTTGTATACGGGCGATTTAGGGTATATGAATGAAGAAGGTTATTTCTTTGTCGTCGACCGAAAAAAAGATATGATTATCGCAAGCGGTTATAACGTATATCCACGCGAAGTAGAAGAAGTGTTGTATGAGCATCCGAAAGTGCAAGAAGCAGTCGTCATTGGTGTACCAGATGCTTATCGTGGTGAGACGGTGAAAGCGTTTATTGTGCTCAAAGAAGGAGAACAGTGTACAGAAGAAGAACTTGACCAATTTATGAGAAGTAAATTAGCTGCTTATAAAGTGCCGCGCATTTATGAATTTAGAAAAGAATTGCCAAAAACAGCAGTTGGTAAAATATTGCGCCGTGCGCTTGTGGAAGAAGAAAAAGAAAAACAAAAATGAGCGGCGATTGTTTTTTTCTTGACACGCTTTTGGCCTCTCTTTAAAATAAAAATATGAATGATTATTCATTCATATTTTTGAAAGGGAGAATGCAAAGTTGAAACGCGACAAACCGAAGTTTAAACAAATTATTGATGCAGCTGTGATTGTCATTGCTGAAAACGGCTACCATCAAGCGCAAGTATCGAAAATTGCGAAACAAGCCGGTGTAGCGGATGGGACGATCTATTTGTATTTTAAAAATAAAGAGGATATTTTAATTTCATTGTTTCAAGAAAAAATGGGCTACTTCATCGAAAAAATTGAAGAAGAAATAGAAGGAATTTCGAGTCCGTCGGAGAAGTTATTTTTGTTGATTCAAAAACATTTTCAAATGTTAGCGGCGGATCCGCATTTAGCGATCGTGACCCAATTGGAACTTCGCCAATCGAATAAATCATTACGTCTGAAAATTAATGAAATTTTGAAAGGATACTTAAAAGTTGTCGATCGCATTGTGCAAGAAGGAATTGACAAAGGGGAATTTCGTTTAGATTTAGATGTGCGTCTCACTCGTCAAATGATTTTCGGAACGATTGACGAAATGGTGACAACATGGGTCATGAATGAGCAAAAATATGATCTCGTTGCATTAGCGAAACCGGTTCATCAATTGTTAACGAAAGGTTGTTGTGTGTAAATACGACAACCTTCCGATATACACGAAGGAGGGGGAACATGTTTTCCGTTCAACAAGAGGGGTATGTGGCGATTTTAGCACTTCACCGTCCACCAGCAAACGCTTTAGCATCTTCTGTTTTGAAAGAGCTTTCAGAACGACTTGATGCATTAAAAGAAGACGAACAAGTACGTGTCATCGTTCTTCACGGAGAAGGAAGATTTTTTTCAGCTGGTGCCGATATTAAAGAGTTTACAGCGATTGAGGCGAGCGAACAAGCAGCGGAGCTTGCTCGAGCTGGACAACAAGTGATGGAGAAAATTGAACAGTTTCCGAAACCGATTATTGCCGCGATTCACGGTGCTGCACTTGGCGGAGGGCTCGAGTTAGCTATGAGTTGCCATCTGCGCATCGTAGCGGAAAACGCCAAACTTGGCTTACCAGAATTGCAGCTCGGCATCATTCCGGGATTTGCAGGAACACAACGCTTATTGCGTCATGTCGGTATGGCAAAAGCGCTAGAAATGATGTGGACAAGCGAACCGATCACAGGTACAGAAGCTGTTCAATGGGGACTAGCAAACAAAGCCGTCCCAGAAGAACAATTGCTTGATACAGCGAAGCAACTTGCACAAAAAATTGCTCAAAAGAGCCCGATTTCTGTTCAAGCGGTATTGAAACTAGTTAATGAAGCTCGCACAAAAACGTTCCATGAATGCGTTGAAAAAGAGGCGCAACTGTTTGGACAAGTTTTTGTCACGGAAGATGCGAAAGAAGGCATTTCAGCATTTATCGAAAAACGGACACCACAGTTCCGAGGAAAATAAGAGGGGGAGAGAAACATGAATATTTTCGTATTAATGAAACGTACATTTGATACGGAAGAAAAAATTGTTGTTCAAAATGGGAAAGTAAGTGAAGAAGGTGCGGAATTTATCATTAATCCGTACGATGAATATGCGATTGAAGAAGCGATTCAAGTGCGCGATCAACACGGTGGAGAAGTAACAGTTGTCACTGTCGGGAACGAAGATGCGGAAAAAGAGCTTCGCACAGCGCTTGCAATGGGAGCCGATAAAGCGGTGCTCATTAACATTGAAGACGATGTAGAAAACCGCGATCAATATACAACGGCAAAAGTACTTGCAGAATATTTAAAAGATAAAGAAGCCGATTTAATTTTAGCAGGGAACGTAGCGATTGATGGTGGTTCTGGTCAAGTCGGCCCACGCGTTGCTGAATTGTTAGGCATTCCTTACGTAACGACCATTACGAAACTAGAAATTGATGGAACAAATGTGAAAGTTGTGCGTGATGTTGAAGGGGACGAAGAAGTGATCGAAACATCGTTACCGTTATTAGTGACGGCGCAACAAGGTTTAAATGAACCGCGTTATCCGTCATTGCCGGGGATTATGAAAGCGAAAAAGAAACCGCTTGAGGAATTAGAGCTTGATGATTTGGATTTAGAAGAAGATGATGTCGAAGCAAAAACGAAAACGATTGAAATCTTTTTACCACCGAAAAAAGAAGAAGGGAAAATTTTACAAGGTGACATTTCGGAGCAAGTAAAAGAACTCGTTTCACTTCTTCATACGGAAGCAAAAGTCATTTAATAGGGGGATGGGGATTATGGCAAGAAAAGTGTTAACATTAGCTGAAGTGCGCGATGGAGCGTTGCGCAACGTATCATTTGAAGCAGTTGCTGCGGCAAAAACAATCGCGGAAGGCGGAGAGGTTGTTTCTGTCGTTGTCGGAGCGAGCGTTCGCTCATTAGCGAATGAGCTCATTGCTTACGGTGCAGACCGTGTCGTTGTTGTCGAGCATGAAAAATTAGCGACTTATACACCAGACGGCTATGCCCAAGCATTGCAAGCGGTTGTCGAGCAAGAGAAGCCAGAAGGAATTGTATTCGGACATACAGCGCTTGGAAAAGATTTATCGCCAAAACTTGCTGCAAAATGGCAATCTGGACTTGTGTCCGACGTTGTTGCTGTTGAAGAAACAGGAGGAAATATCGTTTTTACGAGACCAATTTATTCGGGTAAAGCGTTTGAAAAGAAAATTGTTACAGACGGTTTCATGTTTGTTACTGTTCGTCCAAACAACATCGCTCCACTTGAAAAAGATGAGAGTCGTGCAGGTACGATCGTTGACGTGCAAGTAGATATAAAGGATTTACGCACAATCGTTCGTGACGTTGTGCGAAAAACAGCAGAAGGTGTCGATTTGTCAGAAGCGAAGGTTATTGTTGCTGGAGGCCGCGGCGTGAAAAGCGCTGAGGGATTCGAACCGCTAAAAGAGTTAGCGAACTTGCTTGGCGGTGCGGTTGGAGCATCGCGTGGAGCGTGCGATGCAGGATATTGCGATTACTCTCTCCAAATTGGTCAAACAGGAAAAGTTGTTACACCAGACTTATATATTGCATGCGGCATTTCTGGTGCTATCCAACATTTAGCAGGTATGTCTAACTCGAAAGTGATTGTAGCAATTAATAAAGATCCAGAAGCGAATATTTTCAAAGTAGCAGACTACGGCATCGTTGGCGACTTGTTTGAAGTCGTTCCGCTTTTAATTGAGGAGTTTAAAAAACTAAAAGTACATTCATAAGGCAGAGCATGATGCTTTGCCTTTTCTTTTCAGCATATTTTTTAACGACAAGGAAATAGTAGAAGCGAAGCAAAAGATTGGCGTAATGAATACGTTCAATGGTATACTATGTGCATGGAACTGAAATATTTGAGGAGGAATGAAACATGGCAATTGTAAATGCAACAGATCAAACGTTTGTGAATGAAGTAAAAGAAGGGGTTGTGCTCGTTGACTTCTGGGCACCTTGGTGCGGACCTTGCAAAATGATTGCACCTGTATTAGAAGAAGTTGATCGCGAGCTTGCTGGCAAAGTGAAGGTTGTTAAAGTGAATGTCGATGACAACCCAGAAACAGCTGGAAAATTTGGCGTTATGAGCATCCCAACATTATTTGTCTTCAAAAACGGTGAAGTTGTCGACAAAACAGTTGGTTTCCAACCAAAAGAAGCGCTTGTTGGTCTTTTAAGCAAGCATTTATAATCGAAACGCCTCGGAGAAATCCGAGGTATTTTTTTTTGAAATTTTATATTGACATTGAAAATCGTTCTCTACTATAATAATAACGGTTAATGATAATCGTTATCAAAAAAGGGGGATACATACGAAATGAAAAAACGTCAATTAAAAGCTGTATTTGCTATGTTTTTATTAGCAGGTGGTGTGCTTGCAGGTTGCGGACAACAAAAAGCGGAAACGACAGAGAAAAAGGAAGAAACGAAAGTAGAGGAAAAACAAGAAGAGCAACAACAAGCTGAAACGGAGCAAGCAGAAGAGCAAATAGACGTTCAAACGTTCATTGATGCTTATAAGGCGATCAAAACAGAAACAGAAAAAGCGAAAGAAGGACAACCAGTTGATTGGAATCTTGTAGAAAAAACATATACAGAGCAACTACAAAAGCCAATGAACGAACTAGATGGTACATTTGCCCAAACGATTGAAGCAGCGATTCAAGGTGGAAAAAGCGGAGAGCTAAACGTACATCCAGCGCGCCAAATTGTAGATAAAGTGACGCAGTCATATTTTTATCAGTTGCAAAAGAAATTGCAAAAAGACGTTGTAGCTGCACTTGAAGCTGGCGACCAACAAAAAGCGACAACATTGTTCGAACAAATTAAGTTGCTAGCAGCGGAAATTTTCGTTCCAACAGCGATGAAACGTGATGAATATTATCAATTAACAGGAGAATCTAGCCTTGAGCAAAGCATTAACGCTGGTTTAGCTGCCCAAGAAGAAGCGTTAAAAGCAAACAACGTAGATGATTTTAAAGTGTACATTCAGTTAACGGATAAATCGATTTATCGCAGCTACTATTTAGCATCAAAATCATATGCTGAAAAAATTGAAGCAGGTGTGAAAGAAGGTAAAGCAGAAGATGAGCTAAAAGGTCAACAAGCAGAAGCGTGGGGCTTTTTCCAAGCGATCAAAGGCTCTTTAGCTGAAGGTGATGAAGCTGCAACAACTCGCTTAGATGAGATTTTATCATTGAATAATGATTACAAAAACATTAAAGCAGAAGAAGTAGGCGCATTATTTGCAAAAGCGTTGTTTGGTAAAATGAAAGGCTATCATGAAAAAGCACCAGCGCAATTAGATGAAAACAACATTGTCGAAGCGAAGGTGAAAGCGTTAGAAGGTAACATGTTCTTAAAAGCGATCGAATTAGATGTGAAAGCAAAATTAGGTGAGCAAAAAGCAGCAGACGTGTTTGCTACTGCAGAAAAATGGTATAATGCCATTGCTGAAAACAAAAAAGATGAAGCTGCTCAACATAGCAAAGCTATGCTTGATGCTGTCAGTGCGATCATTCAATAAAAAAGAGCCGCGCATAACACGCGGCTTTTTTGGTGTGATACAATAGTAGCGCATAAACGATGAGGGAGTCAGATAAATGACAAAAGTATGTATCACAGGTGGAGCAGGATTTATTGGTAGTCATCTAGGGAAAAAAATACTTGAACTCGGGCATGAGCTCGTTGTGATCGACAATTTTCATCCGTACTATTCAACATATCGGAAACAGCGTCAGCTTCAACAAATAAAAGACGTCGGTTTTTTTCATTTTTATCATGTAGATATTTTACATTCAGATGCACTCAAGCAAATTTTTTTACATCATCGCCCTAACGTTGTGTTTCATTTAGCGGCGCTGCCTGGCGTACAGCCATCATTAACGGAGCCGCTTGCATATATTGACTACGATGTGAAAGCGACAGTAAACGTATTGCAAGCAGCAGGGGAGGCGGAGGTTGAGCATGTGTTATTCGCCTCTTCTTCTTCTGTGTACGGTGATCAAGCGTTTCAGCCATTAAAAGAAGATATGGCGAATGGACAAGTCGTTTCCCCGTATGCAGCGGCAAAATATAGTGCGGAATCGTTTTGTCATGCATATGCGCATATATACGGCTACACGATGACAATTTTTCGTTATTTTACTGTATACGGACCGTGGGGGCGGCCGGATATGGCCATTAGTAAATTCATACGTCAATTGTTGCGCGACGAGCCGATTACCGTTTACGGTGAACATACAGCTCGCGATTATACGTTTATTGATGATATTGTTGATGGAATGATTCGAGCGCTAGATCGAAAAGGGGCAAGTGATGTGTTTAATCTTGGGGCTGGTCAACCTGTGACGATGAAGCAGTTGCTTGCAGAGTTGCAAGACCATTTTCCACATATGCGCATTCATTACGAACCTTCGCGGCTTGGCGATGTTGTTGCTACATGGGCGGATATTACGAAAGCGAAAGAACAGCTCGGATATGAGCCGCTCGTATCGTTACGAGAAGGATTGGCAAAGACGATTGAATGGGCGAAGCAATATGAAAAATAAACAAATCAACATCGTTATACGGCTCATTAGTCTTGTATGTATAGCCATATTTATATGGATGACCGTTCAACATTTTAATGCCCAACTGTTGTTCGATCTTATGCACACGCTTGTCTCGCAACCGTGGCACGCAAGTTATATGTTCATCATGTATGGACTTGCTTTTGTTTTACGTGCAATGGCATGGAAATGGTATTTGCCTCAAGCTCGTTTTCAAACGTGTATCGATGGGTTATTTGCTAGTTTATTTATCAATCACATTTTTCCGATTAAAATTGGAGATGCTGCTCGCATTGGCATATGCGCAAGGCGAGATCGCATCCTGTTTGCCATTGTTGCCGAGTCTGTCATTGTATTACGCCTTCTCGATTTGATCGTTTTATTTTTCTTTGCTTTTTTCGGTGCAATCGTTTATATGCACACCGTTATTCGTTCCGCCGTTATGTTCCCCCTCGTTTTCGGCGGCATCGTTGTTTTGTTTTTCGTCCTTCAACGCATCGATTTGTCATGGCTACAAAAACATAAACAACATTGGAACATGATATGGAAAAGCCGTCGCTTTGTGCTGATTGTTGTTGCTATTGTTTTCAGTTGGATATGTGAAGCTGTCGTTTTGTTTGAAATGGCGAAAATGGTTGCCTTTCCACTTTCATTTGCTCAATCGTTATGGGTAAATAGTATGACCGTTGGAGGACAAATATTTCAAATGACTCCAGGAGGATTAGCCACGTATGAAGCCGTTATGGCATTTGCGTTAACGCGCATTCATCCGTATTGGGAACAAGCATACGCCCTTGCGTTAGTGACCCATTTGTTTAAATTTTTATTTTCTTATGTCGTCGGACTATATGTATGGTTTCGCATCCCGACATTATGGACATTCGCTCGAAAGGAGGACGCGGCGTGAAAAAAGCATCGAAGTTTGAAAAAATAGCGGCAAGATGTTGGAATTTATTAAATGAAGGAAAGCCATTCACTCCGATTTTCGTCATCGGGACGATGCTCCTTTTTCATTTATTTGATGGTATGACGTTGGAAGAAGGGGAAAAGCTATTTCGTAGCTTTTTACTCACCATCCCCCTTTTCGTTTTGTACTACGTATATGACTATCCGTTATTTTTACGTAACTATTTATGGGTTCCGTACGTCATGTTTTTAATGATTTGGTCTTTCGTTCCAACGAGCTTACTTTTGCTTGCTGTCAGT
Source organism: Anoxybacillus thermarum (assembly GCF_000836725.1). Classification (GTDB taxonomy): domain Bacteria; phylum Bacillota; class Bacilli; order Bacillales; family Anoxybacillaceae; genus Anoxybacillus; species Anoxybacillus thermarum. The sequence continues at coordinate 8,548 of NZ_JXTH01000021.1, forward strand.
CTTTACTTCTTTTTTACCGTTTTCTTTTGGGGAACGTTATATTATCATCTACGCATTGGAACGACGTGGTTGAATTTCACTCGCTTTTGGAAACTCGTATTAAAAAATAGCGACTCTACGAGTGGAAATGCACAAGAACAATTACCGAAAGTGTTGCTTCTTCTTTCTACGTGGGAATACGGGATGCAACATGATGTACATGTTCCGTCATTCATTGCTTTTTACGCATTTGTTTTTATATGGTCATTTATTTTACATCGCTATTTATTTGACTGGAAGCCGAAAGTGATCGATCATTATACGAACAATGTGCCGACAAATGATAAGTCGTTGAGCGATCGTGTCATCGTCCTTGTGATTGATGGGATGAGAAAGGATCGTTTTGAACAAGCGAATGCTCCATTTTTAAAATCGCTCCGTGCCAATGGAACAGATTTTACACAAATGGAAACAGTATATCCTGCACGAACGGTCGTTTGTTTTACGTCGATGCTTACAGGAACGTATCCGTTTGAGCACGGCATTCGTTCAAATATGGTATGGAAGCTAGGCATTCGAGTAGAGAGTATTTTTGACTCACTTCGAAGAGTAGGGAAAAAAGGAAAAGTGCTCGGTATCGCTCATCTTGTCGATTCCCTAGGAAATGATGTCGAAACAGTTACAGCTGTCATGCATAACGATGTGGCAGACCGTAACATTATGGAGAGGGCGAAGCAAATCATGGCCGAACAAGATTTAGATTTATTCGTCGTTCAATTCATTGGAACGGATCAAACCGGCCATAGTCGCGGTGTACATTATGATGAGTATGTGCAAAAAATTGAAGAAGTTGATCGGCTCATTCAACAATTTGTTGAATGGCTACACGAGAAAGGGAAAATGGACAACACGACGCTCATCGTTTGTGCCGATCATGGACAAGCGGATGGAATTGGTGGACACGGTCATCTAGACGAAGGAGAACGGTATGTCCCATTTTTCATGCACGGTCCGATGATTGAAAAAGGAAAGCGCATTGACGAAAAACATAGTCTCGTTTCCCTTGCTCCAACGATTGCTTATTTGTTAGGAGCTCCATATCCGAGCCATAGCCGTGGCCCTGTGTTAGTCGAAGCGCTGAAGAAAGAGGGAAGATGATGAAAGTCGTTGTATTTTTGCCTGCACATAACGAGGAAGAAGCGATTGGAGAAGTCATTCGTCGTATTCCGAGGCATATTGGATCGAATATAGAAGTGCATGTACTAGTCGTTGACGACGGCTCAACGGATCGTACGGTTGACGTCGCTAAGCAGGCGGGAGCTGATTTCATTTATCGACACGAACGAAATCGTGGGTTAGGGGCAGCTGTACGCACTGGTTTACAACAATGTGTAGAGCTTGATGCCGACATCGGTGTCATGATTGATGCAGATAATGAATATCCGCCAGAGCAAATCCCAGATCTCATCATACCTATTTTATGTGGAGAAGCGGATTATACGATGGGTTCTCGCTTTCTAGGAACGATTCATGGGATGAAATGGCATCGCCGCATCGGAAATTATATGTTTACGTTGCTTCAATCCATCTTATTAAAAACATGGATTTACGATGGTCAATCAGGCATGCGGGCTTTTTCACGCGAGGCGATGGAAGAAGCGGAAATTATTCATGATTACAACTACGCTCAAGTATTGACGTTAAATTTAGTTCGCAAAGGATTCCGCTTAAAAGAAGTGCCGATTGTATATCAAGTGAGGACAACAGGTCAGTCGTTTATTAAGTTCACAGCTTACTTAAAACACGTTCTTCCTGCTATCGTGAAAGAAATGTGTCGTCCGGTGAAAAGAAAGTATATGCACTCTGTTCAACAACGCTAGAGAGTCATTCTCTAGCATTTTTTCTTGACAACAATCATGATAATTATTATCATTATCATCGAAGGAGGAGATCGGAGTGAAAAAGTTTTTATTTTTTTGTTTATCAATGATATTAATTTTCACTTCAGCCCCTATGTCTTCATTCGCTTACTCATACGGTGATCCGAACGAAGAAGCGGTTGCTGAAGCATATAAAGAGATGATCGCCAAAGCGCAAGAGAAAAAGTTCGATGAAGTGAAGGCGATTTATGAAACGGTGCAAAAAGAAATTGATATGCATATGGGTCCTGAACCGTCTGCGATTATTTTAGAGGCGATTGAAAATAAAGATGAGGATACGATTGTTTCAGCAATGCAAAAAGTGCTTGTGTTAAACGTTGCCCGTCGTTTAGAGAATGTAGAAAATAATTTCGATAATTACGATACGAGCAAACGTTTATTAGCGAAAGCATTTGCTACATATAAAGCCCTTTCCCCGATTGTACAACAAAACGATGCCGAGTTAGATGAAAAATTAAAACAACAGTTCGATGTTGCCCTTCAATCGCTCGGAAATCCGGGATTGTTTGGAGTAGGAAAGAAAGAATCGAACATCAATCAATTTAAAGAAAGCAAACAAACGATTTTGAAAGCGTTACAAGATCAATTTGAATTAGAAAATATTGAAACGGGTCATTTTACTGAAGAAGATTTAGATCGATTAGCAGCGGCAAAAAAGAAGGAATGGACGGATTTGTCAGATGTGAAAAATTGGATTCCGATTATTGCTATTATCGCTGTTATCGTTGCGGTTGTCGTGTATGCCGTGAGAAAACGGAAGTAAAGAAAGGGGGCGCGTGCGTTGGAAGTTCAAGCACTGCTCATTACGTTTCGTGAAGCGTTAGAAGCGCTATTAATTGTTGGAATTATTACATCGTATTTGAAGCGCATTGATCAATCACGTTATGTGAAATATGTTTGGCTCGGCGCAGGGCTAGCTGTGTTTGCAAGCGCGATTGTCGCATTATTATTCCAAGTCGTGCTTACTGGTTTTTCCACGATGGCAAGCGAAATATATTTAAAGGTGAGCATCATTTTTATTTCTTCCATCTTGCTGACGCAAATGGTATTTTGGATGGCAGAACATAGCAAAGATATAAAAAGTAGTATGGAAGGGAAAATGAGCAAATACGTGTCTAAAGGGGACGTATTTGGTATGGTGATGCATTCGTTTTTAGTTGTACTGCGTGAAGGAGTGGAGACGGTCTTTTTCTTTGCTGCCATTACAGGTGGAAACATCGGAGCAGCGGTACAAGGATGGGGAGCCATTACCGGTTTAACGATCGCTGCTATTGTCAGCTACATGTTTTTTAAAGGAACGATGCGCGTACCGTTAAAAACGTTTTTTAAAGTCACAGGTGCATTTATCATTTTGATTGCCGCTGGGTTGCTTGTGCAAGGAATTTCGATGTTGCAAGATTTAAAAATTATCGGTAGCGTGATGCCGCACGTGTACGATATTACATGGTTCATGCCGGAACATCCGATTGACCATGAACATTTCGTGCGTGACACAGGACAAGAACCGATTCTTTCTGGCGATGTCGGTATTTTCTTCAAGGCGTTATTCGGTTATTCATCGATGCCATCACTTGAAGAAGTATTAGCATATATTGGTTATTTCGTCGTCATTTATTTACTTGTGAAAACACGTTATGGTGCGAAAGAAGAAAAAGAAGAAAAAAACGAAAAAAATGAGAAGGTGCTTGAACAACAAGTGATGTAAAGTACAAGGGAAGCCTTGTACTTTTTTACTTAGGAGGGTTTTATTGTGCGAATTGTTTCAATCATCGTGCTGTTTGCAGTATGCGCATCGTATTTCGTCTATGCTAGCCCGTTTGCAGCAACGTGGGATGAAGTGGACTTTGCTCTCGCCCTCGATCGATATGATTTACTTGCGATGCAACCACATTTTCCAGGATATCCGTATTTTATTTTTGGCGGGATGCTCATTCATTCGTTTGTTGACAATGCTGCTAAAGCGCTTGCGATTTGGAATGGATTACTGATGACGAGTGCGATAATTCCAATTTATTTGCTTGCTAAAATATACGTAGAAAAAAAGTATGCGGTCTTCATTACAGCACTCGTCCAATCGCTTAGCTACGTCATGTTAATCGTTTCACAACCGATGTCGGAGGGGAGTGCTCTCGCTCTTTTATGGTGGTATGTGTGGAGTTTAGAACGTGCGCTTCACTCGAACCGTGTTCATGTGCAATGGCTACCGTTATTATTATTTAGCATCATGCTTGGTATTCGCTTATCGTACATTCCTTTTGGGGTTGGTATATTATATGTTTGGTGGAAGCGGAGGTATCGTTTGACACAGCTTTTGTTATACAGTTTGGCAGCGGTTGCGTTTCAATTCATTTGGATAGGTGCAGTAGCTGCAACAGAAGGAGAAGGTTTTTGGCAGCTTGCACTTTCATTCGTAACAGGGCACTTTACACAATGGGGAGGAACGGTTTCAACGGATGAAGCGCCGTTTTGGCAGCGAGTATATATGCTTATTTTTTATAATATCATTTGGACAGGCATGGCAAAGCAGTCTGTATGGCTACTTAGTTGTTTTGCTATTTTGTTCTTTATGACGTGGAAGCACATATTTCTTCCGAATTTATATCGTTTGCTTTTATTGACGTATTTTTTTTGGGCGCTATTTGCGCAAAATATTGAAAAGCCAAGGCATATATTGCCGGTTGTCATCATCGTTTCATTTTTTTTGTTCGCAAGCGCCCTTCAGTCGACATCGCGCCTTCGCCTGACCATTATGCTCGCTTTACTCGTTTTTCAAACGGCAATCGGCATACAAGGGGTAAACCGTCAAGCGACACAGTTGCCAGCGACGTATCAGTTGGCGTATGATTTTGAGCAGAAAGAAGAGCGCTTCATCTTATTTACATGGGAAGAAACGCGCGTGCTTGAATACTTACGTGTTTCTTTTCCGCATGAACGCGTCTTTTCATTCGATGTTTTCCAAAGAGAAAAAGCGATGTTTCCGCGCGCGAAAGTGTATGTAACCGATCGTGTCGTCAAAGGGTTTCAAGCGCAAGGTATAGACGTTCGTCCATATATTCGCACGATTCGGACGTATGAATCGAGCTTATTATCTGATCCTGTATATGGGCGCATCACAGTATATGAATGGCGAGAGGAGGAAAAACGTGAATGAGCGATTAAAAGAAAAGTTAGCGATTTTGCCCGATCAGCCGGGCTGCTATTTAATGAAAGATGCACACGGAACGGTCATTTACGTTGGAAAAGCGAAAGTGTTGAAAAATCGTGTTCGGTCTTATTTTACAGGCACACATGACGGCAAAACGCTTCGCTTAGTGAATGAAATTGCTGATTTTGAATATATCGTGACGTCCTCTAATTTAGAGGCGCTCATTTTAGAAATGAATTTAATAAAAAAATACGATCCGAAATATAACGTCATGTTAAAAGATGACAAAAGCTACCCGTTTATTAAAATTACAGGGGAGACGCATCCCCGTCTGATCATTACACGCACGGTGAAAAAAGATAAAGGAAAATATTTCGGTCCGTATCCAAACGCCCACGCGGCACATGAAACGAAAAAATTGCTCGATCGCTTATATCCGTTAAGAAAATGTGAGAAGATGCCGAAAAAAGTTTGTTTATATTATCATATGGGACAATGTTTAGGCCCTTGTGAATATCACGTATCGGAGGAAGAAAATAAACAAATTGTTGAACAAATTACGCGGTTTTTAAACGGCGGCTATAAAGAAGTGAAAGAGAAATTGACAGAAAAGATGATGGAAGCAGCGGAACAGTTACAGTTTGAGCGGGCGAAAGAATATCGCGACCAAATTTCGTATATCGAAACATTAATGGAAAAACAAAAAATGATTTTACACGATTTCGTGGACCGCGACATTTTTGGATATGCGTACGATAAAGGATGGATGTGCGTCCAAGTATTTTTTATTCGCCAAGGGAAGCTCATCGAACGAAACGTGTCGATGTTTCCGCTGTACCAAGAGCCGGAAGAAGAATTTTTAACGTTTTTAGGTCAATTTTACAGTAAACATTATCATTTAAAGCCGCGTGAAGTTGTATTGCCGCGAGAAATCGATGGAGAAATGGCGGCGAAATTGCTCGATGTAAACGTCACACAGCCGAAAAGCGGCAAAAAGAAAGAACTTGTTGAGTTAGCTTGTAAAAATGCGCAAATGGCTTTGCAAGAAAAGTTCTTTTTAATTGAACGTGACGAAGAACGAACGATTCGCGCGGTTGAACGGCTAGGTGAAGCGCTTGGGATTCCGACGCCTCATCGAATCGAGGCGTTTGATAACTCAAACATTCAAGGAACAGACGCCGTCGCTGCGATGGTTGTATTTATTGACGGAAAACCGGAAAAAAAAGAATATCGTAAATATAAAATAAAAACGGTGCAAGGGGCAGATGATTACGAGTCGATGCGTGAAATTATTCGCCGACGGTACACGCGCGTGTTGCGCGAGCAGTTGCCTCTTCCTCATCTCATTGTTGTCGATGGAGGAAAAGGGCAAATACAAGCTGCAAAAGAAGTGTTGGAATGCGAGCTTGGGTTATCGATTCCGATCGCTGGGTTAGTGAAAGATGAGAAACACCGCACTTCACATTTCCTTTTTGGTAATCCACCGAGCATTGTTTCATTAGAGAAAAATAGTCAAGAGTTTTATTTGCTGCAGCGCATTCAAGAGGAAGTGCATCGTTTTGCCATTACATTTCATCGCCAAGTGAGATCCAAGTCAGCATTTTCTTCGATTCTCGATAAAATTCCGGGGGTCGGAACAAAAAGAAAACAAGCGTTATTGCAACATTTCGGATCGATTAAAAAAATGAAAGAAGCGACGGTGGAGCAGTTGCAAGAGGCGAATATTCCAAAACATGTTGCCCAAAAAATTTATGAAACGCTTCAAACGTACGAAAGCTGACCATCATTGGTCAGCTTCATCTTTTCGGTCCCATTTGACTGTAAATAAAACGGTTTTGGCGCGTCGTTTTTGTTGTTCAAACGCTTCTGTGACATATCCTTTTTGTTGCTCAAACTGTTGGGCAAGAAAGCCCGCTTCAAGTTGAAATGTGCAATCTTCACTATAATCGAACCGCATCGCAACGAGCGGTCCTTCTAATTGAAGTTCACATTGATCTTTTTTTTCTTCAAGCAGCGATAAATTTCCCCAACCCGCTTGTTCAAAAAAACCGATGATATCGTCGATTGTACCTAGCGGGTATTTTCTCGCTAAATCTTTTCCTGCCCAATATAAAATAAAAGGGGTTTCTTTCCCAAACAAATTTGGCAACAATTCTTTCCGAAATAAAAAGTCGCTAAAAGCAGAAATGTTTATTTGTTTCCACTGTTCATGCCCGCTCACGTTCAATTCCCCTCTCTATTTTTTCATTATAGCGCACAACAATCCGAAAAACAGTATTGACTTTTCTTTTATTTCGGACTTCACTAGAAGTATAGTTGTTTTAAAATTTGAAATGATTGAACATTTCGTGAACACCTTTTCTTGACGCTCCTACATTCTGGGAGTACAATGAATGTGACAATGATCAATGGAAATGGAAGTGTTTACACCTCTGTTGGTCATTGTCTAGTAGATGCGGATGGGAGCTCATAGAAAAGGAAGATGACAATTTCAAGGGGGGTTATGTATGGCACAAAATCGAGAGTTTTTTTATCGTCGACTCCACTCATTGCTCGGAGTCATTCCAGTCGGGCTGTTTTTAACACAGCATTTAGTTGTTAACCATTTTGCAACAAGAGGAGCGGATGCATTTAATAAGGCGGCAGCTTTTATGGAGCAGCTACCGTTTCGGTACTTTTTGGAAATTTTCGTTATTTTTCTTCCGCTATTATTCCATGCCATCTATGGGCTATATATCGCATTTACGGCACAAAACAATGTCAGTCGTTACGGATATTTTCGTAACTGGATGTTTATGTTGCAACGCTTAACGGGAATTATTACGCTCATTTTCGTCGTCTGGCACGTATGGGAAACGCGCGTTCAAGCCGCATTTGGTGTGGAAGTGAACTATGACATGATGGCGAACATCGTTGCGAACCCGTTTATGCTTGCATTTTATATTGTTGGAATCGTTTCTGCGGTGTTTCACTTTGCGAACGGGTTATGGTCGTTTTTCGTTAGCTGGGGTATTACAGTGACTCCTCGTTCACAACAAATTTCTACATACGTGACAATGGGGATTTTTGTCGCGCTTTCGATCGTTGGTATACGCGCGATTTTAGCATTCGTTTAATCCACAACATTGAAGGAGTGAGGAGACATGAGTAAAGGAAAAATTATCGTTGTTGGTGGGGGTCTTGCCGGCTTAATGGCAACAATTAAAATTGCCGAAGCAGGCGTAAAAGTAGATTTATTTTCATTAGTTCCTGTGAAGCGGTCTCACTCTGTTTGTGCACAAGGTGGCATTAACGGTGCGGTCAACACAAAAGGAGAAGGGGACTCTCCGTGGGAACACTTCGATGATACAGTATATGGTGGGGACTTTTTAGCTGATCAACCTCCAGTAAAAGCGATGTGTGAAGCGGCCCCGGGCATTATTCATTTGCTTGATCGCATGGGTGTCATGTTCAACCGTACGCCAGAGGGATTGCTTGACTTCCGGCGCTTTGGTGGAACGCAACATCACCGTACTGCATACGCAGGGGCAACGACAGGACAGCAGCTTCTTTACGCGCTTGATGAACAAGTGCGCCGTCACGAAGTCGCTGGTTTAGTGACAAAATATGAAGGTTGGGAGTTTTTAGGTGCTGTTTTAGATGATGAGCAAGTATGTCGCGGAATTGTCGCGCAAAACTTGACAACGATGGAGATTAAAGCATTCCCAGCAGATGCGGTCATCATGGCAACAGGCGGTCCGGGGATTATTTTCGGGAAGTCAACAAACTCGATCATTAATACAGGTTCAGCAGCATCGATCGTTTATCAACAAGGTGCGTATTATGCAAACGGAGAGTTTATCCAAATTCATCCGACAGCTATTCCGGGCGATGATAAGCTTCGTTTAATGAGTGAATCAGCGCGTGGAGAAGGTGGGCGAGTTTGGACGTATAAAGATGGAAAACCTTGGTATTTCTTGGAGGAAAAATATCCGGCTTACGGAAACCTCGTTCCACGCGATATTGCGACGCGTGAAATTTTCCATGTGTGTGTCGACTTAAAGCTCGGTATTAACGGCGAAAACATGGTTTATTTAGATTTATCGCATAAAGATCCGAAAGAGCTTGATATTAAGTTAGGTGGCATTATTGAAATTTATGAAAAGTTCATGGGTGAAGATCCAAGAAAAGTACCGATGAAAATATTCCCAGCTGTCCACTATTCAATGGGTGGATTATGGGTTGATTATGATCAAATGACAAACATTAAAGGATTGTTTGCCGCAGGCGAGTGCGACTATTCGATGCACGGGGCTAACCGTCTCGGCGCGAACTCGTTATTATCTGCGATTTATGGTGGAATGGTAGCTGGTCCAAAAGCAGTTGAATATATGAAAGGGCTTGAAAAATCAGCAGATGCAATGCCTTCTTCTTTATACGATCGTTATTTAAAACAAGAACAAGAAAAATGGGCGCAAATTATGGCGATGGACGGCACAGAAAACGCCTACGTCTTGCATAAAGAGCTTGGTGAATGGATGACAGATAACGTTACGGTCGTTCGTTATAATGATAAACTATTAAAAACAGATGAAAAAATTCAAGAATTGCTTGAGCGTTATAAAAACATTAACATTAACGATACAGCGAAATGGAGCAACCAAGGTGCATCGTTTACACGTCAGCTTTATAACATGTTGCAGCTAGCCCGCGTCATTACGCTCGGTGCTTACAACCGTAACGAAAGCCGTGGAGCGCACTATAAGCCAGAGTTTCCTGAGCGAAACGATGAAGAATGGTTAAAAACAACGATGGCAAGCTTCACGCCAGATGGACCATCATTCCATTATCGCGAAGTGGATACATCACTCATTAAACCGCGCAAGCGCGACTATACGAAAAAGAAAGGGGAAGTGAAATCATGAGCGAAAATAGAACGATTCGGATTATTGTCACGAGACAAGACCGTCCGGATACAGCCCCTTATGAAGAAGAGTTTGTCATTCCGTATCGTCCGAATATGAATATTATTTCGGTGCTCATGGAAATTCGGCGCAATCCGGTCAATGCGAAAGGAGAAAAAACGACGCCTGTTGCTTGGGAAATGAACTGTTTAGAAGAAGTGTGTGGCGCTTGTTCGATGGTGATTAACGGCAAGCCGCGTCAATCGTGTACGGCGCTCGTTGATCAGCTTGAGCAGCCTATTCGTTTAGAACCGATGCGCACGTTCCCTGTCATTCGTGACTTGCAAGTCGACCGTAGCCGCATGTTTGATTCGTTGAAAAAAGTAAAAGCATGGATTCCAATTGACGGAACATACGATTTAGGTCCGGGGCCGCGCATGCCAGAGCGCAAACGGCAATGGGCGTATGAGCTATCTAAATGTATGACGTGTGGAGTATGTTTAGAAGCTTGTCCAAATGTCAACAGCAAATCAAACTTTATCGGACCGGCACCGCTTTCGCAAGTGCGCTTATTTAATGCTCATCCAACAGGAGCGATGCATAAAGCGGAGCGTCTTGAAGCGATTATGGGTGATGGTGGATTAGCGAACTGCGGAAATTCACAAAACTGCGTGCAATCTTGCCCGAAAGGCATTCCGCTCACAACGTCTATTGCGGCATTGAACCGCGCAGCAACGATTCAAATGTTCCGCAATTTCTTCGGTAGCGATGAAGTGTAACAAAAAGGTCGGCTCTTAAAGAGTCGGCCTTACGTTTTCATCTTTGTAGAGGGGGAGAGGGAAAGTGAAAATCTCTTATATTAACGACATAAAAGAATGGGAGCAACGTTTTTCTTTTTTTCATCCGGTGCGTGTTCGCTTTTCAGAAACAGATATGTTTGGTCATTTAAACAATACGGTTCCTTTTGTATATTTTGAAGAGGCGCGCATCGCATTTTTTGAACATCTCGGCTTTATGAACGATTGGTTAGGGAAAGAACATGATGCCATTCCGGTAGTGGCGAATTTACAATGCGACTTTTTACAACAAGTATATTTTGGTGAGCAGCTACATATCGGCGTAAAAGTGGCACACATCGGCAACTCTTCTGTCGATTTACATTACGTTGGGAAAAAGCAAGATGGAACGATTGCATTTACAGGGCGTGGGACGATGGTACAAATGTCAAAAACGACAGGAAAAGGAGTCGCTTGGGACGAAAGCGCACGTGCGCGATTAGTAGAAAAGATGTAACCGTTATTTCCCTTCTTGCATACGATATGTTGACTAAATATATACCCATCCGTTTCGGTCTGGTAAAAGCAAGGAGGGTTATCCACTTGAATCAGAAGCCGCTGCTCACAAAAAGAGAACGAGAAGTGTTCGAACTGTTGTTGCAAGACAAGACGACGAAAGAGATTGCTAGTGAACTGTTCATTAGCGAGAAAACAGTTCGTAACCACATTTCGAATGCAATGCAAAAGCTTGGGGTAAAGGGGCGCTCACAAGCTGTCGTTGAATTGCTTCGAATGGGAGAACTTGAACTATAAAGAAAACCGGCTCGCCTTTTCAGTTTAGGCAAGCCGGTTTTCTATTGATTTGATGTGTGTTATAATGAAAGATGTTTTGTCATACATCAACAAAGAATGAGGCGAATACATTGGAAAGACCGATTGGAGTTATTGATTCAGGCGTTGGTGGATTAACGGTTGCAAGAGAAATCATGCGCCAACTACCAAAAGAACAAATTGTATATTTAGGAGACACGGCACGCTGTCCATACGGACCGAGACCACGGGAAGAAATTCGACAATTTACATGGGAAATGACGAACTATTTGCTTGGATATGACATAAAAATGCTCGTTATTGCATGTAACACAGCAACTGCTGTCGCACTAGAAGAAATTCGCGATACGCTCAACATTCCCGTGATCGGTGTCATTCATCCTGGCGCTCGTACCGCGTTAAAAATTACAAAAAACTATCATATCGGTGTCATCGGCACGATCGGAACGGTGAAAAGCAGCGCGTACGAACAAGCGATAAAATCCATTAATAGTGATGTGAAAGTAGAAAGTTTAGCTTGTCCAAAGTTTGTTCCTTTAGTGGAAAGCGGACAGTTTGAAGGGGAAGAAGCAAAGCAAATTGTTGCCGAATCGCTTCAACCGTTAAAAGATCGACCGATTGATACGCTCATTTTAGGCTGTACACATTATCCGCTTTTAAGTCCACTTATTCAACAATATATGGGGGAGCACGTGAAACTTATTTGTTCTGGCGATGAAACGGCGCGGGAAGTGAGCACGATTTTGCATCATAGCGATTTGCTTTATACGGGGAATAAACGTCGCGAACATATATTTTTAACGACTGGACCGAAAGAAATGTTTCAACAAATTGCTTCGAAATGGTTTGGTCATCCAATTGAACATGTCGAAACGATCCAATTATTTTAAAATCCTTCGCATATGCCGAAGGATTTTTTTGTTCTACTTTTTTGTACGGCTCGTATACATAGTAGTACAAACCGTGTGAGGAGGGGAGTCCATGCGCCGCGTATGGATCATTGTAACAATGTTTGTTTTTATTCTATCAGGATGTGGGCTGTTTGGAGGTGAAAAAGCAACAAAGGAAATTGATCCACCAAAAGATGTAACGTATATAGAAGCCGAGCAAGCGTTGCAAGAAAAGGAAGCAGCACAAAAAGAACAAGCGACAGAAACCGTTCAACGCGAATTGTACTTAATTGATAAAAACGGCTTTGTCGTTCCACAAACGTTTGCCTTGCCAAAAACAAACGCAGCTGCAAAACAAGTACTCGAATATTTAGTAGAAAATGGACCAATTTCAGAGCTGTTGCCAAACGGATTTCGTGCCGTTCTTCCAGCTGACACCCAAGTGTTAAGTGTCAATTTAAAACAAGATGGCACGCTTGTTATTGATTTTTCGAAAGAATTTGCGAATTATCGTCCAGAAGATGAAAAGCGAATTTTACAAGCAATCACATGGACGGTGACGCAATTTGATAATGTGAAACGTGTAAAAATTCGCATGAATGGCCATGACCAAAACATGATGCCGGTCAACGGAACGCCAATTAGCGACGAATTAAGCAGAGATGACGGAATTAACATTGAAACGAACGGTGTTGTCGATATTACGAATACGCATCCGGTCATCGTCTACTTTTTAGCGCAAGACGGGAAACAAACGTATTATGTACCGGTAACGAGACGCGTACCGAATAGCGAACAAGATGAGTTAGCCGCGGTTGTGAATGAACTGATTAAAGGACCGAGCTACGGTTCTGGGTTATTAAGCGATTTTCAAGCCGATGCAAAATTGTTAGAAGCGCCAAAATATGAAAATGGAAAAGTGACGTTAAACTTTAACGAAGCGATTTATGGCAGCGTGGAGAAAAACGTTGTGTCGACGCATGTGCTCAATTGTTTAGTGTTGTCGTTAACAGAACAGCCAGGAGTGGAGAGCGTTGCCATTACAGTGAACGGAAAAGCGGAATTAGTTGATGAAAGTGGCAAACCGTTATCCGAACCGGTAACAAGACCGCAAAATGTGAACACAGGTAGTTTTTGAAACCAATTTTTTGCTATACTATATAGAGATTTATCGTCGAGAGGCAGTATTCCTGCCTCTTATTTCGTGAACATACATTGAGGAGGATTTTTTGTGAGAGTAGATGGTAGAACAAATGAAGAGCTTCGTCCCGTACATATTGAACCAAACTATTTAAAACATCCAGAAGGTTCGGTGCTCATTGCCATTGGCGATACGAAAGTCATTTGTACAGCAAGCATCGAAGATAAAGTTCCACCGTTTATGCGTGGGGGGGGAAAAGGATGGATTACTGCGGAGTATGCGATGATTCCGCGGGCAACCGAGCAACGAAACATTCGCGAAGCAAGCAAAGGAAAGTTGTCAGGGCGAACGATGGAAATTCAACGGCTCATTGGCCGAGCGCTTCGTTCTGTTGTTGATTTGCAAAAATTAGGGGAAAAAACGATTTGGATTGATTGTGATGTCATTCAAGCGGACGGTGGAACGCGCACAGCGTCAATTACAGGGGCATTTGTTGCCATGACGTTGGCGCTCGGAAAAATGGTCGAAGAAAAAAAATTACCGACGCTACCGATTACAGATTTTTTAGCTGCCACATCAGTCGGAATAGATGAAGAGCATGGAATTATTTTAGATTTAAATTACGTTGAAGATTCAAAAGCACATGTCGATATGAATGTTGTCATGACAGGATCGGGGCGCTTTGTTGAAATTCAAGGAACAGGGGAAGAAGCGACATTTTCGTACGAGCAGTTGCTCGATTTATTAACGGTTGCTGAAAAAGGCATTCACGAGCTTATTGCTCGACAAAAAGAAGCACTTGGTTCTCTTGCGGAACAAATTATGCAACATCGTTTGGAAGGGGAAGAAGCAAAGTGAAGCGGATGATCATTGCCACAAAAAACAAAGGAAAAGTAGCCGAGTTTCAACAGTTGTTTGGGAAAAAAGGAATCGACGTTCGTTCGCTTCTTGACTACAATGATATACCAGATGTTGAAGAAACGGGAACGACGTTTGCAGACAATGCGATATTAAAAGCAACGACGATTGCGAATATGCTTCATGAAGTCGTCATTGCAGATGATTCGGGTTTAATCGTTGATGCGCTAAACGGTGAGCCGGGCGTATACTCGGCTCGTTACGCTGGCGAAGGAAAAGACGATCAAGCCAACATTGAAAAAGTGCTTACAAAGTTACAAGGTGTGCCTTTTGAACAACGAACTGCCCGTTTTCATTGCACGTTAGCTGTTGCAAAACCGAACGGGGAAACCACGACCGTAGACGGTGTGTGCGAAGGATATATTACAGAAGAGCCGATAGGTGGGAACGGTTTTGGGTACGACCCAATTTTTTACGTGCCTGAAAAACAGCGAACAATGGCTCAATTAACAAAAGAGGAGAAAAATGAAATAAGCCATCGGGCAAAGGCGTTACAACATCTTTTGAGCATATGGGACAAGCTGTTTGAAAAGGAGAATGAGTCGTGAACGTATTAATCATGAGCGATAGCCACGGATTAACAACCGAATTACAAACAATCGTTTCACGTCATAAACAACATGTCGATGCAATCATTCATTGCGGTGACTCGGAGTTAACGAGCGATCATGAAGCGTTGCAACATATGCTTGTTGTGCGAGGAAATTGCGACCATGAACGTCGTTTTCCAACCGATCTTGTTGAAGATGTGAATGGTGTTCGCTTTTTCATTACACATGGTCATTTGTACAACGTCAAAATGACGCTCATGAATCTATATTATAAAGCGAAAGAAGTTGGGGCATGCATCGTCTGCTTCGGTCATTCGCACATTGCAGGATGTGAACAGATCGATGACGTCTTTTTCATTAATCCAGGAAGCATTTATTTACCGCGCCTGCGTCGTGAAAAAACATATGCCATGCTTCATATAGACGAAACAAACATAACCGTACATTTTTACAACATCGACGGCCAACT
The DNA here is from genome assembly GCF_000836725.1 of Anoxybacillus thermarum. Classification (GTDB taxonomy): domain Bacteria; phylum Bacillota; class Bacilli; order Bacillales; family Anoxybacillaceae; genus Anoxybacillus; species Anoxybacillus thermarum. The sequence goes on from NZ_JXTH01000021.1 coordinate 24,071, forward strand.
CCTTCATGATTTAACGAGCATATACAAAACACAATAGGGGCAAGAAAATTCTATCGCCCCTATTGACTTTTTTCATAAACATCATTACAATAACAATTGTCCAAACCACGATATAAAGGCGCCATGCTATTATTATTGTGTCCCAGTAGCTCAGCTGGATAGAGCAACGGCCTTCTAAGCCGTCGGTCGGGAGTTCGAATCTCTCCTGGGACGTTAATAATCCTCTTGCATAAGCAAGGGGATTTTTTTTATTAGTCAAAAAATGTTCAAAATTTTTTATACCCTTTCTTTTCCTTGATATATCAATTATGTAAGCGGATACATAAAGTTTTAACTAATCGAAATAATCAAAAAATTCAATGAAATAGTATTGACTCTTTTGGTAAATGGTCGTATGATAATTTTCAAATAAATCTAACAAAAGTCGCAATCAACATAAGGAGCAAGAGACGGCGAACAGGGGAAGAGGGGAAAAACATTGAGTGAACAGTGGATTTTTCTAAACGATGAATTTGTCACAAAAGAAAATGCAAAAATCTCTGTATACGATCACGGTTTTCTTTATGGGGATGGGGTGTTTGAAGGAATTCGTGTGTACAGCGGCAACGTGTTTCGCATGAAAGAACATATTGACCGCTTATACAATTCAGCGAAATCCATTTTATTGAACATTCCGTACACAAAAGAAGAATTAACAAATATTATCGTCCAGACGGTGCAAAAAAACGGCTTTGAAGACGCTTATATTCGCGTGGTCGTGTCGCGCGGTGTCGGTGACCTTGGACTTGATCCATACAAATGTCCGAAGCCACAAGTAGTTGTCATTGTCGAACCGTTGGCAATCTTCCCAAAACATTTATATGAAACGGGCATTGAAGTCGTTACTGTAGCAACGAGACGAAATCGACCAGATGTACTAAGCCCGAAAGTAAAATCGTTAAACTATTTAAACAACGTATTAGTACGAATTGAAGCGCATTTAGCAAACGTCAGCGAAGCGCTTATGCTCAACGACCAAGGATATGTCGCTGAAGGCTCAGCAGATAACGTATTTATCGTCAAAAACGGCGTGTTATATACACCACCAGGGTATGTCGGGGCGCTTGAAGGCATTACGCGCGATGCAATTATGGACATCGCTAAAGACCTCGGCTATGTCGTTAAAGAAGAACCATTCACTCGTCATGATGTGTACACGGCAGACGAAGTATTTTTAACAGGAACCGCAGCAGAAGTCATTGCGGTCGTCAAAGTCGATGGTCGTGTCATTGGCGACGGTGTACCGGGCGAACATACAAAACGGTTGTTAGAAGAGTTTCGCAAACGAGTCGTTTCAGAAGGCGTAAAAGTGTATGCTACACAAAATGTGAATGCAGGATGACAAGTAAATAAGAAAAAAGCGTTGAAGAGGATAAGTAGCTAGCGGGTCGGGCATCTACAGAGAGCCGGGGAAGCTGAAAACCGGTGATGTCTCCGTTAGTGAACTCCCCTCGGAGCGCCGTCCTGAACGATTAGTTCTAGTAGGGACGGACGGGTGCACGTCACTCGTTATTAAAACGAGCGCTGCGACGATCGTCGCGTGCTCCTGAGGTGGCTTTGCCACGAAGAAGGGTGGTACCGCGGGAAGGATGCAAGCCTTTTCGCCCCTTTGGTCCACATGGGCCGATGGAGGGGTGAGAAGGCTTTTCTTATTTCACATTTTTTTAGGGGTGAAAAAATGGCAGCGAATATGAAAGTGAAAGAAAGAGTAGCAAAAAAGCAAACGTTATGTGGAGCGCTCATGTTAATTGAAGCGCTCAAAGCAGAAAACGTGAAAGTTATTTTCGGGTATCCGGGAGGTGCTGTGTTACCGATTTACGACAAGCTTTATGAATCGGGCGTATTCCACGTGCTAACACGTCACGAACAAGGCGCCATTCATGCAGCGGAAGGGTATGCTCGCATTTCAGGAAAACCTGGTGTTGTCATCGCTACATCTGGACCGGGTGCGACAAATATCGTGACAGGTTTAACAGATGCAATGATGGATTCCATTCCGCTCGTCGTTTTTACAGGGCAAGTGGCATCAAATGTAATCGGTTCAGATGCCTTCCAAGAGGCAGATGTGTTAGGAATTACAATGCCTATTACAAAACATAGTTACCAAGTACGCGACATACACGAGCTGCCAAAAATCATTAAAGAAGCATTTCATATTGCAACAACGGGACGCCCAGGTCCTGTATTAATCGATATTCCAAAAGATATGGCCGTTGCTGAAGCAGAGTTTGATTACGAACAAGACATACAGTTGCCCGGCTATCAGCCGACAACAAAACCGAACCATTTGCAAATTCGCAAGCTTGTTGAAGCAGTTAGCCAAGCAAAACGCCCGGTCATTTTAGCTGGAGCAGGTGTTCTCCATGCGAATGCCCATGAGCAGTTAAAACAATATGCCGAACAACAAAATATTCCTGTGATTCATACGCTTTTAGGACTTGGTGGATTTCCTGCCGACCATCCGCTATTTCTCGGAATGGCAGGAATGCACGGAACGTACACAGCAAATATGGCATTGTATGAGTGTGATTTGCTCATTAATGTCGGCGCAAGGTTCGATGATCGGGTGACTGGAAATTTAGCTCATTTTGCACCAAAAGCAACGGTCGCTCATATCGATATCGATCCAGCAGAGATTGGAAAAAATGTGCCAACGAAAATTCCGATCGTTGGTGATGCGAAAGAAGCACTCATTCAATTAATTGAACAAAACGGAAAGCGGCCAGATGTATCAGAGTGGCTGAACAAGTTAAATGAATGGAAACGCGAATATCCGCTTATGTACAAGCGCGAACCGGGCGTGCTTAAACCACAGCGGCTCATTGAAATGATTCACGAATATACAAACGGTGAAGCGGTTGTGACGACAGATGTCGGTCAGCATCAAATGTGGGTCGCCCAATATTATAAATTTAAACAGCCACATCGTTGGGTCACATCCGGTGGGCTTGGAACGATGGGGTTCGGCTTGCCAGCGGCAATTGGTGCTCAATTGGCACAACCAGAAGCGACGGTTGTAGCGATCGTTGGTGACGGTGGGTTTCAAATGACATTACAAGAGCTATCGGTTATTCAAGAGTTAAATTTGCCAATTAAAATTGTCATCGTGAACAATCAAGCGCTCGGTATGGTGCGTCAATGGCAAGAAATTTTTTATGAAAAACGATATTCTCATTCACTCATTCCGAATCAACCGGATTTCGTTCGATTAGCGGAAGCATACGGCATGAAAGCGATGCGTGCAACGACGGAAGAAGAAGCAGAATACGTATTGAAAGAAGCGTTTGCGACAAATGCACCAGTTTTACTTGATTTTCATGTTCATCCAGGGGAAAACGTATATCCGATGGTAGCTCCTGGGAAAGGGCTTCATGAGATGGTGGGGGTGAAATGGTGAAGCGAATTATTACAATGACCGTAAACAACCGTCCGGGTGTATTAAATCGCATTACAGGTTTGTTTACGAAGCGACATTACAACATTGAAAGCATTACAGTTGGTCATACAGAAACAGAAGGTGTTTCACGCATGACGTTTGTCGTCAATGTAGATGATGAACGCATTGCTGAACAAATTACAAAACAATTAAACAAACAAATTGATGTGTTAAAAGTTGTCGATATTACCGATCAAGCGATTATCGTTCGAGAGCTGGCTTTAATTAAAGTAGCGGTTACATCGGCGACGCGCGGTGAAATTTATACATTGATTGAACCGTTTCGTGCAGCGATTGTCGATGTGGCGCGCGATAGTCTTGTCGTTCAAGTAACAGGTGAGCCAGAAAAAATTGATGCGCTCATCGACTTATTAAAGCCATACGGATTAAAGGAAGTGGCAAGAACAGGAACAACAGCGTTTCCGCGCGGTTCACAACGCGCATCATCAACAAATAAATCACTATTCATCATTTAAATTAAGGAGAGGATTTTATTATGGTAAAAGTATATTACAATGGCGATGCAAATGAAGCTTACATTCAAGGGAAAAAAGTGGCGATTATCGGATACGGATCTCAAGGTCATGCCCATGCGCAAAACCTTCGCGATAGCGGCGTTGATGTCATCATTGGATTGAGAAAAGGGAAATCATGGGAAAAAGCAGAACAAGATGGATTTGTCGTCTTGCCGGTGGATGAAGCGACAAAGCAAGCGGATATTGTAATGATTTTACTTCCAGACGAACATCAGCCGAAAGTATATAAAGAAGAAATTGCACCAAACTTACAGCCGGGCAATGCGCTTGTATTTGCACACGGGTTTAATATTCATTTTAACCAAATTGTCCCACCGAGCGATGTGGATGTCTTTTTAGTTGCACCGAAGGGACCAGGTCATTTAGTTCGTCGCACATATACAGAAGGAGCAGGTGTACCAGCGTTAATTGCTGTATATCAAAATGTAAGCGGCGAAGCGAAAGAAACAGCGCTTGCGTATGCAAAAGCGATCGGTTCGGCTCGGGCGGGCGTGATTGAAACGACATTCAAAGAAGAAACAGAAACGGATTTATTTGGCGAACAAGCGGTTCTTTGCGGCGGATTGACTGCCCTTGTGAAAGCGGGATTTGAAACGCTTGTAGAAGCGGGATATCAACCGGAAATTGCATATTTCGAATGTTTACATGAGTTAAAACTCATCGTTGATTTAATGTACGAAGGCGGTTTGGCAGGCATGCGTTATTCGATTTCTGATACAGCACAATGGGGTGACTTTGTTACAGGTCCACGCATCATTAATGACGCAGTAAAAGCAGAAATGAAAAAAGTGCTTGAAGACATTCAAACAGGGAAGTTTGCAAAAGGTTGGATTTTAGAAAATCAAGCGAATCGTCCAGAGTTTAATGCGATTAACCGCCGTGAAAATGAGCATTTAATTGAAGTTGTTGGCCGCGAGTTACGTAAAATGATGCCGTTTGTCAACGCTAAACAGAAAGATGTGGTGACGGTCGGTGCGAAAAATTAACATTTTTGATACGACGTTGCGTGACGGAGAGCAGTCTGCAGGCGTCAATTTAAACTTGCATGAAAAGCTAGAAATTGCTCGGCAGTTAGAACGCCTCGGTGTAGATATCATCGAGGCGGGATTCCCTGCCGCATCAAAAGGCGATTTCCAAGCCGTTCAAGCGATCGCTCAAACCGTTCGCAACTGTTCGGTTACAGGTCTTTCTCGCTCTGTTCAGTCGGACATCGATGCAGCGTGGGAGGCGTTAAAAGACGGAGCGGAACCACGATTACACGTATTTATCGCAACGTCACCTATTCATATGCAATATAAATTGCGCATGACACCAGAACAAGTGATTGAAACAGCCGTTGAGTCTGTTCGTTATGCGAAAAAGTATTTTCCGATTGTACAATGGTCAGCAGAAGATGCATGTCGAAGCGATCTTCCGTTTCTTGCGACGATTATCGAACGAGTGATCGAAGCAGGAGCGAATGTCATTAATATTCCGGATACAGTCGGCTACATCACCCCGAAACAATATGGCGACATATTCTCTTTTTTAAAGAAAAATGTTCGGAATATTGAAAAAATTAACTTATCTGCTCATTGTCACGATGATTTAGGAATGGCTGTCGCCAATTCGCTTGCGGCTATTGAAGCGGGAGCGACACAAATTGAAGGAACAATCAATGGCATTGGTGAGAGGGCAGGAAACGCTGCAATCGAAGAAGTGGCGGTGGCGCTTTATATTCGCAAAGACTACTACCAAGCTGAGACGGGTTTGAACTTGCAAGAGATTAAACGAACGAGCAACCTCGTAAGCAAGCTAACAGGAATGATTGTTCCACCAAATAAGGCGATTGTCGGTAAAAACGCTTTTGCACATGAATCAGGCATTCACCAAGATGGTGTGTTAAAAGAAAAAACAACGTATGAAATTATATCTCCACAACTTGTTGGCGTGCAATCGAATTCGATGGTACTCGGAAAACATTCGGGACGCCATGCGTTCCGCACGCGCATTCAAGAGCTTGGTTATGCGTTAACAGAAGAAGAAGTGAATCGTTTATTCGTTCGCTTTAAAGATTTAGCAGATAAAAAGAAAGATATTACCGATGATGATTTAATTGCCCTTATTTTAGATGAAAAGCTAGATACGTATAAAAATTTTTATCAATTATGTTCGATTCAAGTGCAGTACGGGACAAATCAAATTCCAACAGCCGTTGTTGTACTGAAAGATGGAGAAGGAAACGACATTCAAGAAGCGGCAACGGGAGCTGGTAGTGTCGAGGCGCTATATAACGCTTTAGAAAAAGCGTTGCAATTGCCTGTGACGTTGCTTGACTATCGCATTGAATCTGTTGGAAGTGGACGGGACGCTTTAGCGCAAGTATATGTGAAAGTATCGCTCGATGGGAAAGAAGCAAGCGGACGTGGAACGGCACAAGATGTGCTAGAAGCATCAGCAAAAGCATATATTCACGCCGTCAATCGCATGTTTGTCATCGAAAAAATGAAAGAAGAACAAGCGCTTGCCGCGCAATAACGAAGGGGGATGTGTTATGTATCGTATCGCTGTGTTACCTGGGGATGGCATTGGAAAAGAAGTGACAAAAGGAGCGGTAAAAGTTTTGCAAGCGATTGGTGATCGTTTCGGCCATGCGTTTCATTTTTCATACGGTTTGATTGGTGGGGAAGCGATCGACCGTGAAGGAACACCGCTTCCAGAACAAACGCTTCATATGTGTAAACAAAGCGATGCGGTATTGCTTGGTGCTGTTGGGGGGCCGAAATGGGACAGTCATCCGCCGCACGTTCGTCCAGAAAGAGGACTGTTGCAAATTCGGAAAGAAATGAACTTATTTGCAAATATTCGTCCGGTGACGTTTTATAGCAGCTTATCAGCTTCTTCACCATTAAAATCACATGTGATTGAAGGAGCCGACTTTGTTATCGTTCGGGAGTTAGTCGGAGGCTTATATTTCGGAAAACCGAGTGAACGGCGTGTGGAAAAAGGAGAAGAAACGGTTGTTGATACGTTGTTTTATAAACGAGCAGAAATCGAGCGTATCATCACGTTTGCTTTTACTCTTGCACAAAAGCGGAAGAAAAAAGTAACGTCTGTTGATAAAGCGAATGTGTTAGAGTCAAGCCGTATGTGGCGAGAAGTAGCTGAACAAGTCGCTAAACGTTTTCCAGACGTTCAACTGGAACATATGCTTGTCGATAATGCCGCCATGCAGCTCGTTCGTTCTCCCAAACAGTTTGACGTCATTGTAACAGAAAATATGTTTGGCGATATTTTAAGCGATGAAGCATCGATGTTAACAGGATCGCTTGGCATGCTTCCGTCGGCAAGCTTGTCTGTTGACGGACCGGCATTATACGAACCGATTCACGGTTCGGCTCCAGACATTGCTGGGCAAAATAAAGCGAATCCGCTTGCAACGATTTTATCGGCGGCGATGATGCTTCGTTTATCGTTCGGACTGACAGAAGAGGCCGACGTCATCGAACGAGCTGTTAAGCAGGTGTTGGATGCTGGGTATCGTACTGCAGACATTGCCCAACAAGGTGATTGTGTATTATCGACGACAGAAATGGTCGAAAAAGTAAAAGATGCGATTTTAGACGATGTAGCAATTGAACGAATTATGCAAGTGTATGTGTAGGAGGGATTGAGGTGGCGCCAAAGACGATTATTGAAAAAATTTGGGATGAGCACGTTGTGTACCGTGAAGATGGAAAACCAGATTTATTATACATTGACTTACATCTCGTCCATGAAGTGACATCGCCGCAAGCGTTTGAAGGATTGCGTCAGAAAGGAAGAAAAGTGCGCCGCCCAGATTTAACGTTTGCAACGATGGATCATAACGTTCCAACGGTCAATCGGTTTGTCATTGAAGATGAAGTGGCAAGAAATCAAATGACGGCATTGGAGCGGAACTGTCGTGAATTTGGCGTGCCGCTTGCCGATTTAAACAGTCCAGAACAAGGCATTGTGCATGTCATCGGCCCAGAACTTGGATTGACGCAGCCGGGAAAAACAATCGTGTGCGGGGATAGTCATACGTCGACACATGGTGCTTTTGGAGCGTTAGCGTTTGGAATCGGCACGAGCGAAGTGGAACATGTGTTGGCGACACAAACGTTATGGCAACACCGTCCAAAAACGATGCAAGTGAACGTCACAGGTGCATTGGCACCGGGTGTATCAGCAAAAGACGTTATTTTAGCGATTATCGGAAAGTTTGGTGTTGATTTCGGAACGGGGTATGTGCTTGAGTTTACAGGCGATGTCATTCGTCGTTTGTCGATGGAAGAGCGGATGACGATTTGCAACATGTCGATTGAAGCGGGGGCGCGCGCAGGGTTAATTGCTCCGGATGATGTAACGTTTGCATATTTGCGCGAGCGAAAATATGCTCCAAAAGGAGAAGCGTTTGAACAGGCAGTTGAAAAGTGGAAACAGTTATGCACAGATGAAGGAGCGGTGTATGACCGTGTTATTCATATGGATGGAAGTGAAATCGCTCCAACCGTTACATGGGGGACAACGCCTGCGATGAGTTCTCCGATCGATGGAACCGTCCCTCATCCAGAAGAGTTTGCGACTGAAACGGAGAGAAAGGCAGTTCAGTTAGCGTTGCAATATATGGGACTAAAGCCAGGAACGAAAATGACGGATATTCCTGTTCAACATGTGTTCATCGGATCGTGTACGAACTCACGCATAAGCGATTTAAGAGAAGCGGCACGAATTGTGAAAGGAAAAAAAGTTGCACCGGGCGTAAGGGCGCTCGTCGTTCCGGGCTCACAACAAGTGAAAAAACAAGCGGAAGAAGAAGGCATTGCTCAAACGTTTATTGATGCAGGTTTTGAATGGCGCGATTCCGGGTGCAGCATGTGTCTTGGCATGAACCCAGATACTGTGCCAGCAGGAGAACATTGTGCTTCAACGTCAAATCGCAATTTTGAAGGACGGCAAGGAAAAGGGGCGCGTACGCATCTCGTTAGTCCAGCAATGGCAGCTGCGGCTGCGATTTACGGACATTTTGTTGATGTGCGCACATTGTATAAAGAAGCGGTACGATAGGAGGAGAACGCGTTGGAACCATTCATTATTCATAAAGGAAAAGTCGCTGGTCTAGATCGTGCCAATGTGGATACGGATCAAATTATTCCGAAACAATTTTTAAAACGAATTGAGCGCACCGGATTTGGTCAATTTCTATTTTATGATTGGCGCTATCTTCCAGACGGGGCGCCAAACCCTCATTTTGAGTTAAATCGCCCTGAAAATGAAGGAGCAACGATTTTAGTCGCAAATGAAAATTTTGGTTGCGGTTCATCGCGTGAACATGCCCCTTGGGCGCTTGCTGATTACGGATTTCGTGCTGTCATTGCTCCTTCTTTTGCGGATATTTTTTATAACAATTGTTTAAAAAATAGTTTACTTCCAATTAAACTTCCAAAAGAAGATGTCGTGTATTTATTAAAAAAAGCGGAGCGGCCAGATTATGAACTAACTATTTCCCTTGAACAACAAGTCGTTTTTGATGACGAAGGATTTACAAGCACGTTTGACATCGACCCGTATCGAAAACAGCTTCTTTTAAAAGGTTGGGACGAAATCGACTTAACGTTCGTATATGAACCATACATTATCGCCTATGAAAAAGCACGCTCTTGACGATTTGTCGAGGGCGTTTTTCGTTGAGTTTGTCAGCAAACATTGTTAAACTTAAAGGCAAATGTAAGTGAAGGTGAACGAATATGAAAGAACGAAAAGTCGTTCCACATCCATATGTAAAAGAGCGGTTGTTAACAGAGGGGATGAATGCGTTAAAAGAAAAGCGATATAAAGAAGCGTATACGTATTTAACACAATTAAAAGAGCTGCAACTTCACGATGATGATGTAGAAATGGCACTTGTCGTCTGTTTATTTGAAATGGGACATGTAGAAGAGGCAAAAGAAAAATGTGAACAACTGTTAAAGCGCGGCAAAGGGGATTGGACGGTATATATCTCTATGCTCGTTCATTTACAACAATACGATGAAGTTGTGGCAGTCATTCATAAACTCCAGCGAAAAGGAATGGATTGCACCCCGTTTTTACCGCTTTTACAGTTTAGTGAAAAAATGATTCGTTCTCAGCAAGAACAACGCTCAAAACAATACAAGGCGATTTTCGAAAGCGATCAATGGACGAAACAGATGCGCACCCTTCATCAATTAGATTTGCGCACCGTTCCACACCTTGTTCCTATTTTTTCTCGTTATTTACATGACGAAATGAAACATCCAATTGTAAAAACGACGATGTTACACATATTAAGGAAAGAACAAGTGATGGAGCCGATGACTGTAAAAAAATTTGGACAAACGATGACAGTTATTCCAGCCGAACTCGACGAACAAACACAAAAGAGTTGGATAGAACAAGTGCTTGATATCGTCGAACAAATATGGGCGACACAAAATCCAACGATGTATGAATGGTGTGAACAAATATGGCTTCGCTACATGGTTGTGACATACCCGTTTCTTCCAGAAGGTTCTGCACAACAATGGGCGACTGCGTTATACACATATGTGGAGCAATGTGAAACAGGACAAACGGTATGGACAAATCCACTCGTTGCCAAACTTTATGAAGCAGAAAAATTGTGGCTCTCTGTTGAAAGTATATAATTGTATGGTATAATATAGTGGTTGTATTACACATAAAACCGTGTATGCCTACATATATGTAGTTCATTTACATGAATTTTTGAAGTTGGAGGGAAATAAACATGTCGGCGAAATGGGAAAAACTCGAAGGCAATCAAGGCGTTCTTACAGTAGAAGTAGACGCTGAAAAAGTGAATGAAGGATTAGATGAAGCGTTTAAAAAAGTAGTGAAAAAAGTACAAATTCCAGGATTCCGTAAAGGAAAAATTCCTCGCTCTTTATTTGAAAAACGTTTCGGTGTTGAATCGTTATACGCAGATGCGTTAGATATTTTATTGCCAGAGGCATACGCAAAAGCTGTTGAAGAAACAGGCATTGAGCCAGTCGATCGTCCAGAAATCGACGTCGAGCAAATGGAAAAAGGAAAAAGCTTAATTTTCACTGCAAAAGTGACTGTGAAGCCAGAAGTGACGCTCGGTCAATACAAAGAGCTTGAAGTAGAGAAATTAGATGATACAGTAACTGACGAGGACGTCGAACAAGAATTAAAACGTTTGCAAGAGCGTCATGCGGAGCTTGTTGTGAAAGAAGAAGGAACAGTAGAAAACGGTGATACAGTTGTCATCGATTTCGAAGGATTCGTTGATGGTGAAGCGTTTGAAGGCGGAAAAGCAGAAAACTATTCTCTTGTGATTGGTTCAGGTACATTCATCCCAGGGTTTGAAGAGCAATTAATCGGCATGGCCGCTGGGGAAGAAAAAGACATTGAAGTGACATTCCCAGAAGAATATCATGCAGAGCAATTAGCTGGTAAACCAGCTGTGTTCAAAATTAAATTGCACGAAATTAAAACAAAACAACTTCCTGCGCTTGATGACGAGTTTGCGAAAGACGTAGATGAAGAAGTAGAAACATTAGACGCGCTAAAACAAAAAATAAAAGAGCGCTTAACAAAAGAGAAAAAAGAAGAAGCAGAAGCGGCAATTCGCGATGCGGTTGTTCAAAAAGCAACAGAAAACGCACAAATGGACATCCCAGAAGTGATGGTGAAAAACGAAACAGACCGTATGATTCGCGAGTTTGAGCAACGTTTACAAATGCAAGGGTTAAACCTTGACTTATACTATCAATTCTCTGGACAAGATGAAGCGGCACTTCGCGAGCAAATGAAAGAAGAAGCGGAAAAACGTGTTCGTGTCACATTGACGCTTGAAGCGATCGTAAAAGCAGAAAACATTGACGTAACAGAAGAAGAAGTAGAAAAAGAACTAGAGGAAATGGCGAACCTTTACAGCTTATCGGTCGATAAGTTAAAAGAACTTTTAGGTACATTAGATGGCTTAAAAGAAGACTTAAAAATGCGCAAAGCAATCGATTTCCTTGTTGAAAACAGCAAAGTTGTTGCATAATGAGAAGAGAAAGAACAAGGTGCATCACGTGCCTTGTTCTTTCCACATATAGTTGCAGTAATGAAAGTTTTCTAACTTTTCGCGCACATTTACGTTTTTATTGGCATACTTTTAAAGATTTATGATAAAATGACGAATACATAACGTTTTTTCTTTTCGTGTACATATGATAGTAGAGAAATAAGGGGTGAAATCATGTTTAAATTTAATGATGAAAAAGGGCAGTTGAAATGCTCGTTTTGTGGCAAAACGCAAGAACAAGTGCGCAAGCTTGTTGCTGGCCCGGGCGTATACATATGCGATGAGTGTATTGAATTATGTACAGAAATTGTGCAAGAAGAGCTTGGGTCGGAAGAAGAAGTAGAGTTCAAAGACGTACCGAAGCCAAAGGAAATTCGCGAAATTTTAGATGAGTACGTCATCGGACAAGACGAAGCGAAAAAAGCGCTTTCTGTAGCAGTATATAACCATTACAAACGCATTAATTCAAACAGCAAAATTGATGATGTCGAGTTAGCGAAAAGCAATATTTTAATGATCGGGCCGACAGGAAGCGGAAAAACATTACTTGCTCAAACGCTTGCTCGCATTTTAAACGTGCCATTTGCAATTGCTGATGCGACATCGCTAACAGAAGCGGGATATGTCGGGGAAGACGTTGAAAACATTTTATTAAAGCTTATTCAAGCGGCAGATTACGACATTGAACGTGCAGAAAAAGGAATTATTTATATCGATGAAATCGATAAAATTGCGCGCAAATCAGAAAACCCTTCCATCACGCGCGACGTATCGGGAGAAGGTGTGCAACAAGCGCTATTGAAAATTTTAGAAGGAACAATTGCGAGCGTTCCTCCACAAGGAGGACGGAAACATCCTCATCAAGAGTTCATTCAAATTGATACGACGAACATTTTATTCATTTGTGGCGGAGCGTTTGACGGTTTAGAACCAATTATTAAACGTCGTCTTGGGAAAAAAGTGATTGGCTTTAGCTCAGATGTACAGGCGGAAGTTGAAGAAAAAGATTTGCTGTCAAAAGTGTTGCCAGAAGACTTATTAAAATTCGGATTAATTCCAGAGTTCGTTGGACGTCTTCCGGTCATTACGAGCTTACAACCGCTCGATGAAGATGCGCTTGTTGATATTTTAGTGAAGCCGAAAAATGCCCTTGTCAAGCAATATGAAAAAATGCTCGAACTTGACGATGTCGAACTTGAATTTGAAGAAGAAGCACTTCGTGAAATTGCAAAACGTGCGATTGAACGGAAAACAGGGGCGCGCGGTTTACGCTCTATTATTGAAGGGATTATGCTTGACGTCATGTTTGAATTACCGTCGCGGGAAGATGTAAAAAAATGTGTCATTACGGCAGAAACCGTACGCGGAGAAAGAGCGCCGCTTCTCATTTTACACGATGGAACGATTGTCGAGTACGAACGAAAAACATCGAGTCAGTCAAGACTTTGTGGAGAACATTTTTTCGGTTCACTACGGGTGTTGTCAATCACTAGTTAGCGAACCATTTTCAGGAATTGATATCGTAAGCGCTTTTGGACTCTCATCCCTCATCTTGAAGTGATGATATTGTATTCCATTTTTTTACACCCAACCAAAATCCCGAAGCGCCGACAACGCTTGATGGATCGGCGTCCCGGATGACCGCTGCAGACACGGTAGATTCTGACGCACCACATCTGCCCACAACCGTCCTGCCTTCCGTTTGGCCTGTTCAACCCGCTTGGA
>NZ_JXTH01000022.1 GCF_000836725.1 Anoxybacillus thermarum
CGGCGATCAATCGAAAATGGCGGACTCATTCAGATACTTTCAAGAATCACAAACAAAGCGATTTACGTTATTCGCTGCGATCCCTTATCATATGCTTACATATATCGATTTTTCACAAAAACGCGACTTCATCGTATATGAAATGCAGGAAACGTTCCGTGTGCCAGCTGAAATTTGTGAAAGGCGGATGGACTATATCGAAAATAAAATGCTTAGTGCAAAGCTTGCGTCTATTTGTTCATGATTGTTATTTATTATTGTTATTTTTTACCGCATACTATTGACATTAGAATTGAAATTTTAATGCACCTTCGTTCGCTGAAAAAAACGAGAAAAGACGTTTCTTTGCACGACCCGATCGGGCAAGATCGCGACGGAAATGAAATTAGTCTACTCGATGTATTAAAATCAGAAGATGAAGAAATTATCGACATGATTGAAAAAAATAATGAGCTTGAACATATCGCTCAACATTTACACGTCCTCGACGATCGTGAACGACAAGTCATCGTTAGCCGCTTCGGCTTAAACATGCAACCTGAACGCACCCAGCGCGAAATCGCTAAAGACCTTGGCATTTCCCGTAGCTACGTTTCACGCATCGAAAAACGGGCATTAATGAAGCTATATCACGAATGTTATAAGCACGATAAAGGAAAAAAAGGATCATGACAAAAAGGTGTCCCAACATCACGGGACACCTTTCATACGCTAAGTTTTCGTTTCTTGCGCATTCGTTTTTCCATATAGTAAACGGGAACAATAACAACTGCCCAAAATGTAAAATGACTAAAAATAACAAGGAGCGGATGACTGCTGCCATGATGTTCTTTATGACGAAACTCCCTTTCTCGAAATTCCGACGGTGCCTTCGTCTCTCCATCTTGAGCTACTTTATGCTCAAATTTCGGTTTCAACGCTTCTTCATTCGGCTTCACATTCACCGCCAGCCATTGCATAGTTCCTGCGAATATCACAATCAAAAACGCGGCAGCCGCAAGCGACTTTTTGTGCCAATGTCCGTCCTTTGTTTTAAACATTTTGCGAAACACGCCTATGATCCATTGCCAATGCAAAGCAATATGCACACCAATCAGTGCAAGCGTCACTTTTGAAAAAATATCATGAAGCTCCCGCAAATCATGATTTTCCCCACCTGAAAAATGCGGAAATACAACTTTTGAAATAAGAATACCGGTCACGATAATAGCTGTCATCGAAAGAAGCAACAATACATTTAACAAAAAGCTGAATCGCACCTTCCCCGAAAACGAACGATTGAATATGTTTTTCACCGTATTGACAACCCATTTGTAGTTTAAACCAATATGAACCAAAACAGCCACACCAATCACTAGCCCTGCCACTTCATGAAACGGCAACCCATTAAACACCCTCGGATTCATTAATAACACAAACGTAATCGCTAACGATACATCTAATATGATTTTTACAATATTTCTTTTCAACATATATCCCCCCTGATTCACCATATCATGTACTGTATACCGTAAGTGTACGAGTGAATGGTGAAAATGAAGTGAAAAAGGGGGATATTCCACTACGTTTAGATAATCGGATAAACTGATGACTGTCATTTTTTAAGCAAAATCACTAAACTACTTTACATCCCTCTGCGTTCAGATGGAACTCTCCTCATAGGTACGATACAAACCAAGAAAGTGTTGATGCATGAAAATATGAAAAATATATACAATTTCATTATGCACACATTTGAAAATTCAGTCAGTAGTCTTTATTCCTTGTTACATCTGCAAAAATCCCGAAAAACAACTTGTCGTCGATCCCCTTAGAATTTTTATTCATCTTTCCATCTGAATTCACGACAAAACATCTTTACAATTATGAGAAAACATTGATACGATAAGTGAAAACGGCGTTTATAGTTTTTTATCAAGCTGGCAAATCTCACATTCCATTTGCATGGACAGTAAAAGCTATCGTCTAAAATACCGAGCTTATCCTCTTTGGCTACTTGCTCAGCCAATGAAATTCACCAATTGATCGCTTGTTTGAAAATGCATATGGGTATTTCTTTTTTCATAACAATATCATTTGCTCAATGATTACATAGTAAAACGGATTTCGATCATATTGATCTACAAATTCGATTAAAATCTTCTTAAACATGCTACATGAGGAGAGAAACGATAATGAAAAGATTAGCTCATTTGGACTTATTGAATGCTTTTTTATCCTTTTATTTCGTTTATCAAGGAATTGCCCACGGCACAGAAAACAAAAGTTTCACGGACATGGTTCTTGTCAACCTTCCGCTTTGGATGTTGTTTGGAAGCAGTGTCCATTTATTCAATACTAAGGGTGGAGGCCCACATCACTATCAACGCTATGCCTTTCTCATGTCCTCATGGATGATCTTTATGATGATCATCCTCGGTTTTGACATCCAAGTTGCTCTAAATATAGGTGGTTTGGAGATTGGAGGCATCATACTTTCTCTTTTTGTCTCTTGGATTTTATCCTTCCGAGCAATGAAAAAACGTTGGAAAGGCATTTTTGCAACGTTGGTCAACTCCTTTTCCATATTTTTATTATTCATACAGGAAAAAGTGAAAGGAGAGAAGGTATACATCCTAGAAAACATGAGGGATGTATATCAATATATTTGGGTAATTCTCATTATAGTTGTTTTGTTGTTAGGATTAATTAACAGCCTCTCCCTAGAAAAAGGAGCAAAACAAGAAACGAAAAAAAGCGAAAAAGAGAAAAGCAAATCTGAAAAAATTCAAAATATGGGCAGAAGATAAATCATATGAAAAACAAAAACTATGTTTTGGATGATTGCCTAAAAACAAGTGAAGCACTTGACAGCATTGCATGTTCTGTTTATCTCCTCCACCATTTCGTTGATGAAAAAACAAACTGTCGTCGATTTCCCAAGGTTTTGAATGATTGAAAGTCGACGACGGTTGTGAATGTTTCGCGCATATGGTTGTATAATTTGTTTACAAAGAAACAGAACAATCAATGTCTTCAGGTAAAATCGTCTTGGCTACTTGTTCTGTACGTAAATGTTTAGGCATGTTCGAAACACGGAGATCTGTATTTTTGATAGATTCAATAACCGTTTTACGAGCAAATCCACCATTACCGAACGTTTCATCACGATGTTCATAAACATATTTATAATACTTCAATAGTTTTTCTTTCGCCTCTTTCGACAAGACATAATCGCGTTTTTTTACGATTTGCTCAGAAATTTGCAGCAATTGTTCCGGTTTATAATCAACAAACTCAAGTTTTAAGTCAAAACGTCTACTTAAGCCTTTATTACTTGCTAAAAACTTTTTCATTTCCTCTGGATATCCGGCTACAATAACTACAAACTGTCCGCGACGATCTTCCATCTCCTTTAATAATACTTCTACCGCCTTATGCCCCGGATCATGTGCTCCATACTGAGTTAATTGATACGCTTCGTCAATGAACAACGTCCCACCAATCGCCTTTTCTACATATTTTGCCATCATCCCCTCAGGTGAGCCGAATGAATTGACGATGTCATCTCTTTTAATCTCAACAAGATCGCCTCTCTCCAAAATACCTAATGCCTCATATATTTTTGCGATCAGCCGAGCTGTTTCTGTTTTCCCTGTTCCAGGATTACCAACTAACATCATATGTAACGACATATCCCTTAAAGATCGATTCGTTTCTCGATAATATCTCACTAGGTCTACTAATTTTTTTATTTCTTTTTTCACTCCTTCTAATCCGATCATCGATTGTAATTGTCCCATTACTTCTTTTAACATTTGTTCATTTATTGGTACATCAAACACTTTTTCATTCTCTTTCGCTAAAACCTTCTCCACATCCTCATATGTTAACGTCAACATGACTTCTTTTGTCCGCAATAATTTTGGCATTTGGCTGACGCGAAGCATTTGAGCCTTGCTTATTTCGTCTACATAATTTCGTACTGTACGTGCGTTTGAAAAAAAGCGGTCCCTCTTACGCCATAAGCGAATAAATTCCTCTTTCAATAGTGTAAGGGCTTCTTCTTGAAAAACGAGCCCCTCATTATCTTTAGCCATCTTCTTCGCTATTTCAATCATTTCATCCGGCGTATAATCTTCAATATGAAAATGAAGCGTAAACCTGCTTTTTAGCCCTGGGTTGCTTTCCAAAAAGTCGTTCATTTCCTCCTCATATCCAGCAACGACGACGACAAACTCTCCTTTTCTATTTTCCATATTTTCCAACAATATTGCAATCGCCTCTTCACCAAAGTCATTAGAGCTTGCCTTCTTATATAGCTCATACGCCTCATCAATAAATAAAACCCCACCCATCGCTTCATCAATTCTTTGTTGTGTCATCGGTGCTGTATGACCGATATATTGACCGACTAACCCGGATCGATTTGTTTGCACAACATGCCCATTAGACAACAATCCCATTGCTTTGTATAATTTTCCAAAAAGTTTAGCCACTGTTGTTTTACCTGTCCCTGGATTTCCTGTTAAAACAATATGACCTGCTACAACTTGATTGTTTTTCCCAGTGAAAGCAGCTCTCTCTCTTATGACTTCTGTTTGTATCATCGTTTCTCGAATATGTCTCTTTATATTGTTCATCCCAACTAAACTATTTAGTTCCGATAATATTTCTAACAAATTCGGATCCGTAATCGTTTCATCAGTAAATTCCCGACTACTTTCTGTTGTTTTTGAGAGAGGTTCATGCCCAAAAAATTGTTTGAACAGGTCTTTAGAAAAGTCTGTATCACTCTTAATATTTTCGCTATTCTCCTCAATCATCTCACTATCTGTTGCACAGCGTATATTCTCTCTTCCGTTGTTAGTCATATGTACACTTTGAATATACACTTCTGAATATTCTTCTATTTCAATTCCGTACTTTTTATTTTCATAT
The DNA here is from genome assembly GCF_000836725.1 of Anoxybacillus thermarum. Lineage (GTDB taxonomy): Bacteria > Bacillota > Bacilli > Bacillales > Anoxybacillaceae > Anoxybacillus > Anoxybacillus thermarum. The sequence continues at coordinate 4,921 of NZ_JXTH01000022.1, forward strand.
ATATCGCATCGCTTTAAAATCAATTCACTACCATCCGTCACTTTTATTCCACTTTCCTCATGATAACCAATGCGACAACTTTCTATTTTTCCTTGCGCATTTCCATACACAATGATCCCTATTCCTTTTGAGCGTTCAAACGTACAGTTTTGAAAATGAGGATCGCTTGCCCAACGGATGAGCACATCGGATTGATGCTGATGTTGAAATGTGCAATCATCTATTGTCCCTTCCCCATGCTCAGCAAAATCTATACCAAAAAGATTATTGTAAAAGTTCGTATGGGACAATTTTACTTTTGAATATTTTTCTATAAATAACGCCTTGTCTTGATGATCTTCAAACTGCGAATGTTGGATTTCGATAAATGCTCGTTCAGCCCCCCAAACCCCGACATTCGAGCGAGCAAACGTACAGTTTTTAATAATTATTTCAGAATCTTTTATATTTTTTACACTATATTTCTCCTGTTTATCAAACTTACAATCCTTTATCGTTCCTGCTGAACGGTCTACAAAAACGATTCCTTCTCCTCCGTTATGAAATTCGGAAAAAGCAATATATACATCTGTTGAGCGATTGACATATACATGTCCTTTATTATTGTCATATATTTTTCCGTGTTTCATGTCTAATTTCGAATCTTCTTCAATTCGAATCCCGTATCCTTGGTCGCCAAACAATTGTGTTCGTTCACCAATAACAACAATTGATTTTTGTATCGCTTGTACGCCATAAGAATTGTTATTATAAATTTCGCACTGTTTAAATGTTACACATCCACCTTTCACAACTTTTACTCCGCCATCTTTTCCGTTGTAAATATGACTATGAATAAACGTTGCTTCGGAACCAATATCGCCAATCCAAACATTTGGATATCCGTTATTATGAATGTGTACATGTTCAAAAGTCGCTTTACCGCCATTTTCAATAACTACGCCGTTCGTTCCATGACTATGAATTCGACTATCGCGAACATATAGCTGGCTTTTGTTAATAAATATTCCTGGATTTTCAGTTTTGAAGATTTCACAGTCTTCCAATGTCACTTTACATCCATTTTGAGCAAGTATAGCATGTTGTTTAGTTCCATATATTTTACATCTACGTAAAATAACTTCTGTTCCTTCATTTAACACATGTATCCCAACACCATAGTTTGATTTAATTACACAATCTTCAATAATGAGCTTGCCCTTTAATACTAAAATAGCTGCACAATGTTTTTTCATTGCTGAGGAATGCGAAATGGTGAGGTTTCTCAATTTAACGAAATATGTATTCATTCGGATACCGACTTCATCCGATAAGTTGAGTTCAATCGATCCTTCTGGTCCTTCTCCACAAATTTCAACACTTCTGCTTAGTACGATTGGATGTTTGTAGCTTCCTGGTTGAACAATAATCTCTTTCACATGTTCGTTTTCAGCGATAACTTTATTAATGTTTCTATATTTTGAAAACAAACTACGTGACACAACGACGCGATCCATCATGACATTCTTTCCCCCCTTTGCCTTCTGCCAAGTTGTTTATATACTTTTTTACTTCCTAATTTATATTCATACGTTGGCCACAAAAGGATGTATTCAATTTAAATACCATAACAATGTTACATAGAAATATATAGTATAAAAACAGTTTATCCGTATATTAAAACATATACTTGAAATCATCATACAGAACTACATCGTGAAAAATCAATATTTTCTTTGAATAAAAATAATGATGAATATGAATGCTGTTGAGGGAGTCATCATAAGGACATTTATTGCGGAACCTTTACGTGAACAAGTGGGGCTAGTACCCCACTCTCTAATCATAAACACACTTCCATTTCTCGCATAATTTCATGGCATATTCGCTTAAACAATTACATCTTTAAACGGTTCATATTCAAACGGTTCGCCTCTTACAACCTTATTACGATATGCCGACATAGTTAGCTCATATATGCGTAGTGAATCAGATCGTCCAACGTATACTTCTGCACCAGACAGCATACGTTGAAAATCAGCATCATGCAAATACGCTTCAAATACGCTTTTTTGTACACGTACCCCAAAGTTACATAACCATTTCGCAAGTTTGGTACGTCTTTTTGTATCCTCAATATCATAACAAACGATATAAAACTTTTTCCGTCGCTTGTCGGAAAGCATTCTCATCCCCCTCCAACATAGACTTTTCCAATCCATCGACAACCGTTTCGATCTGTTTTCGTAGCGCACACTTTTCTTGCCATTGCTGATATAGATGAAGAAACTTTTGTCGTCCTTCTTTCGTAAAGTACACCCCAGCGTGTGAATCCAAATAAAAATCTTTTGCTTGAATTTGTTTTCGACGGGCCAACATAATTAACCATCGATCCACAAAAATTGGCCGAAACATTTCCATCGTATCAAGTGCTAAACTTACTCTTCCGTAACGGATACTATGATACACTCCAAGCATGACATCAAAGCCGTATGATTCTAAAACGCTATGAGTTTCATTCAATAATAAAGTATAAGAGAAATTTAGGGCACTATTCATTCCGTTAAGAGCAGGACGGCGCGAACGGCGTTCAAAAGGAAAATCACTTGGAAGCAAATGATCCCAGCATGAAAAATACACACGTGCTGCATTCCCTTCAATCCCCCGTAAAACAGAAACAGAGCCTGCTTCTTTTGCGTCATTTATCGCCTTGTCTAATTGTGAAATAGACTCGCTGAACTTTTCACTAGAAGATGGAACCCCTCTTCGACGTTGCTGTAATACGTGGCGCTGCCCATCAATTTTCAAAACGACGATTTGTTTTGAAAGCTCAAGCAAAAACTGCTTATTAGACCAATGGGTCATTTGCGCCATTTTCGTGTATAAGTTTTGAGAGGTAGTCGATTGCAATTTTCCTCTGTATATGCCGTTCATCGTAAAATAGCAAACATCGATGCCAGACATTAAAAATTGGTGCACGACTTGCGTTGTCATTTGGATATTTCCAAACAACAACACTCTCGATATATCACGAAAATGCTTTTCAACAACTGTTTTCTTATTGAGAGAAACAATTAACCTCTCTCCACTCTTTTTTAACAACGCTCCTTGTTCCATTACATAAAGCGTACTCAAAGTTCAATCACCCAACAGTCCTTATTGTCAATACTTTTTCTCACAAGGTATCCTTGCTCAATTTCAATACGATCTGTTCCTAACTCATCAAATATGCATTTTAATTGATGTTCTATTTTTTTAAGCTTTTCACTAATACCTCGCTGATGCTTTCGTAATTGAATCATTTTTTGCACGAGCTCATTTATTTCTCGACAGGAAGTTGATTCATGTGTCGAGACATTACCACTTTCATTTCGTTCTAAACTGACCGATTGAATGGTGCGAACTTTGTCGTCAATCGGTGCTCCAAAAGCCCGTGCATGTAATATCGGCGAAGGATATTCTCCTTTCTTTAGTTGAAATTGGCAATGACAAGGCAATCGAGCCGTTACATTCGGGAAATTTTCTCGTATTCTGACACAGCTAATTGATTTAGTATAGCTGCGACGGATAAACTTTTCAGTCGTGTTTTTATTATAATTAAACGTATATGACATAACCCGACGAACGAAATCCTTTCCATCGATTCCGAGAGGAGCAAATACATGAAGAAGCAGCAATCTCTCTTGATGACTCAAATGATTTGTTTGCTTTGCTTTTTCGACCATATGTTTCACAACTGGACAGCCGTGTAAAACAGCTCCTATTTCTTTCGTTAAATCGCTCCCAACCACCATTCTTTCATGGTCATATATTTGCACAAAACGAATTATTGATTGTTTATCAACGAGTTGTAAATGTTCAATCACTTTCATTTGGTCTTCTTCTACTTTTCCCTGTTCATTTAAAAACCACGATTGTCGACCAGTGATCGTATGTTTTCCCCATGGCAGCTTGATCGCTTGGCCTGTTGCCCCCTCTTTTAGTTTCTTTTGTTTAGGGAACAATTCCCATGCAATTCCTTCCCTCGGTTGTTCCGCCTCATTTGTGATTTTCACTAAAAAATCGTATGCTATTTTCAACGGAACTGGTTCTGCAAAGAAAAACCACAGATGATATCCTCGAAAACCGCTATCTACAAGATAAGCAGGGAATCCATGTTTTTTTGCAATGTTATAAAGGGTCACTGCATCTCGAAACGCTTCCATCCGTTTATTTTCAAACTGTGTGTTATTTTCGTTCTCAAGTACTTGCAACTCCCGTTTGGTGATGTCGATATCAATGACAGCATAAGCAACTGTTTTATTTGAACGAATGATGTATTGGGCTATCGTGAGCTCCCCACAATAATGTTTCTCTACGTCCTCGACCGTCAACGGACGACTAACTTCAACAAACGTTCTTTTGTTCTGTTCATTCTTCTCAACTAAAAAACAATCCTCTTTTCCAGCAAACAAATACAAAAACTTTGCGAAAATATTCTCCTCTTCTCTAACAAATTGAACGTCCGCCACATTTTTAGAAGAAATGAGTGGAGGAGTAGGATCGTGAAAAAGTTTTGCTAGGGAGAATAGCTGTTCATGAATAAGCCATTCTGTCAGTTCGATATAATGTTCTTCTTCAGGATATGCTATACATGTGTTTAACAAGTTCAAAAGTGTTTGAACTTGTTCGGGAGATAGTGAGTAATTTTTCATGAAGTTTTTAGAATGTTCGGGAATGTGATGAGTCATAGATGTGAGTAAAGCAACCCAATACCATTGATCTTTTTCACGTCCTAACAATGTTGCAAACACGATTAGTCGTTGGAGATGCCACTCGGTAAGGGATGTATTTGCTAATTTTGAAAGAACGCGATGATATGTATCATATAGCGTGGAATGATCTTTCTCTAATTCTGGTGCCAAAAGTAATATTTCTATTTCATCTAGTGTGTCCCATGAAATGAAATCATAATATTGTAGCCAACCCCTTAAAATTTGTTCGTATTTTATCACTTTTTCTCCAAATGGGAGAGACTTCGCTTGACTTAACTTCTGTTTCAACGATTCAATTCCTTTTTCAGGAATTTTTCTTCCTTCTTCATCAAACTGAAATCCTAAAAACTCAAATGTTTCAGAAATATGTTTGACAGCTGTTTTATCTGGATGAACATTCAACTTTAACATCGCCAGTGCTTGTTTCATCGCTTCGATTCGATACGCTGCCAAATCTCTTGTTCGATCGAGAATAACAATATCGTCTGAAAACCGAATATAAGGCACCCCATTCGCAGACATATATTCATCAAACGAATGAAGATAAATATTTGCAAGTAAAGGAGAAAGAGGACTTCCTTGCACAATTCCTCGATCTTGCAGGCTGTATAAAAAGATGATGAAAGAAATTTGGTCTTCATCTTTTACGAATTGGCGCAACTGTTGCGCGAGAATCGTATGATCAATTTCATCAAAAAAATTGCGAATATCTGTTTCTCCTACCCACTCATATCCTTGATTCAACCAATGTTCCAATTGTGCTACCGCTTGTGTTGCAGATTTTTTAGGTTGATAAGCAAAACTGTACTTGCTGAATTTCGGAAGACATAACGGTTCAAGCCAACATTTCACTAGCATATGGACATAACGATCTTCTACTGTCAAAATACCAATTGTTCTTGATTTTCCATTTTTCTTAATTTGTACTTCTTTCACAGGGGAAGGTTTGTACGAATTAGAAAGAAGTTTTGTTTGTACAGATTCAACCCACTCATTTGGCACAGTAACTTCGTCTATTCGTACTCCATCTACTCCCGCCGCATCAGTTGTCGTTCTCACTAATCTGTCCCATGCTTCGTAAAAAAGACGATGATCAAAAAATACACTCGGTTGACTCATCTTCATTTTTCACCTCTCATTAGGAATATCGCACTATTCTACAAAAAAATACAAATTCCTTCTTTCTTATGCAAAATATTTTAAAAAGTTTTTTCGAATACATTTTCATTGTCAAATGCATTAACATTTATGTAACAAAAAAACCGCCCTTGTATGAAAGGCGGTCAATCCTCTACACGAGGCCCGTTTCATTTTCTCTTTTAACACAACCGTTGCCGCTTTAAAGCAAGTTAATAATTGTGTTAATCCTCTACACGAGGCCCGTTTCATTTTCTCGCTTTTTTCCCTCAAAAAAACTCTGACGGAAAATTCAATGTGTTAATCCTCTACACGAGGCCCGTTTCATTTTCTCATCCTCTGTTAGTGTCTTTTGCCCAGCAGAACCCGGAAATGTGTTAATCCTCTACACGAGGCCCGTTTCATTTTCTCGATGTTTTTCCCTTGTGTGAAAGAAAAACAAATACTTGTGTGTTAATCCTCTACACGAGGCCCGTTTCATTTTCTCGGACTACCTCGATCAAGTAACTCGTAACTTATATGTGTTGTGTTAATCCTCTACACGAGGCCCGTTTCATTTTCTCGCATTGAACTGTCGGAAACACACAGTTCAATGATTATTGTGTGTTAATCCTCTACACGAGGCCCGTTTCATTTTCTCATAAAAACAGAAAAGGAAAAAATAAAAAGAACGGAGGAATGTGTTAATCCTCTACACGAGGCCCGTTTCATTTTCTCGGGAAAACAGGATCGCCCTTCGCAGAACATTATTTGTTGTGTTAATCCTCTACACGAGGCCCGTTTCATTTTCTCAAAGATCGAGCTGGCAACAATGCCGCTTGATCGAATTGTGTTAATCCTCTACACGAGGCCCGTTTCATTTTCTCTTTCATTTGCGGAACCGTTGTGTTCCGCAAGGGAACACATGTGTTAATCCTCTACACGAGGCCCGTTTCATTTTCTCGTTTCATTCACATCATCCGATTGGATGAGACTAGAAGGTGTGTTAATCCTCTACACGAGGCCCGTTTCATTTTCTCTCGTGTTGGAACATTATGAAAACAACGGATGGGACAACTTGTGTTAATCCTCTACACGAGGCCCGTTTCATTTTCTCACAAAAAAAAACAAAAAAAAGAAAAAAGAAAGGGAGAGAAAAAAGTGTTAATCCTCTACACGAGGCCCGTTTCATTTTCTCAAAACAAAAAAAATCTTTTTAATCATCGCTGCAATCATTTGTGCTAATCCTCTACACGAGGCCCGTTTCATTTTCTCATGTGAAGAAGCTCCGTCAAACGGAGCTCTTCCACAAATGTGCTAATCCTCTACACGAGGCCCGTTTCATTTTCTCTCCATCCTCATTCTAGCGTTGTATCTGTAAGAAATCAAGGCCTGTTTTTGTACAAGTTGATTCTAGCTCGAATTTCAATATTTACGTTATGTAAACTTAAATGATCGACTATTTTATTCAAGCAGTCAAGTTGCTCATGTTCAACAATTCCTCTCTCATTTTCTTGCATGTGAGACATTGTACACCCCCTTATCTTTTTTTACTTTTTGAAGGCGTGCATATACTCACAACTAAAGTTTTAATGTTTCATACAGTTGCAATGCCCGTGTCACACCCCCTTCTTTTTTCAATTATGTAAATTATCATTTTATCCCCGAAACGCTTTCTTTTTTTGTAAATTCCTTTGGAATGTCCCCCTCCCCTTTTCTGAAACAGTATGCTAAATTTTTAGTGAATTGTTTCGGAGGGGGAGGACGAGATCGTGATTCAGTTGTATGACTTAGAGATCGATGTGCAAACCTATGCGAATCTAGGGAAACAAAATGCGCTTCCGCCCATCCATCGTTGCCCACATGGTCAGGCGAAACGCAATCTTTATCGTCATGGCTATTAAGAACGAAATGCGTTGGTGGGACAAGAAGCCTACCGGATTTGGATTGCTCGTTATCGGTGCGTGATATGCAAAAAGACGGTGACCGTGCTTTCCACGTTCCTCTTGCCATATTTCCAATACACGATTTGGACAATCATCCACTGGCTCAAGGAACGGCTCTCCTCTCTCTTAGGCAAGGCGAAGAGCTCATCGCAGTTTTTTCCTCTCCGACAAGGAGTAGATTTTTATATACGCCGATTTCTCGCTCATTTACCGTGGCTTCGTTTTTTTTCAAACCAAAGGGAAACAATGAACCACTCGTTCAAGCACAGGAGTGGATGCAAACCATTCAGGGAGTTGGTTTGGAGAAACTCGTCGAAGCGATGCGGAAAGAACAATCGACTCATTTTTTAGCCAATCGATTCGGCGCCTAATTTATTTCTTTTTTAGTTCTATCCCCAAAAAAAGGTTAATCACCACAACATGTACTTGACAAGTGATACGCTTTCCTAAACAAGAATATGCAAAAATCATTGATCTGCTGATTGTTTCTCACAAGCTTCGGTAGCGCGTGTTACAAAAAATGAAGTACAACTTTTGGAAAAGAGACAAAATATAATATTTTTGGTACTATTAGGACAAAAATATCCCCGATCATCCAAATATTATTAGGAATGAAAAGGACTCTATTAGCCGCGAAAAAATCATAGCAATTGTCCATTCGGAAATTGTTCTTGTTTCATTTCTACAAAAACGCACACTCATATCTTCCCAAACCGAAAACAGTTTGTTTTCCAAGGTGAAAATACATTCCTGCATAAATCCACTCAAGAAATGGCTCTAGATCACCTTTGTAGCGAGTCGTTCCAATGAATCCATCGAGACGGATCGATTTTTGCTGTCTCGTTGAAAATCGCTGATTTCGAAACAATTGTAATTCACTTTTCGTCATCACCACATTTTTAGACATTTCGATTAACTCATTCACTTTCTCACGAGAAATATATATATTTTGATGATGAGCAAGCATTGCTTCAATACGCCGTAACAAATTTTGTATGAATAAGGTGAACGGCAAATCTTGTTGTAACTGTCCTTTAATTTGAATTTGACAAGGTGTTTCAAATCTGAGCTCTATTTCACGACAATCCTTATACGCTGCTAACATGTCGATAACACGCTTTCCTGAAATAACCCATGGCTCCGACAATGTACCAGTATCAAAACTAAAAATACGTTTTACCATACCAATCTCATTTCGTGAAGTAACTGACTCAACGACAAACTTTTGTTTACGTTGTCCAATTCCTTTTTCAGATAACTCTAGCACGCTAGCAATAATATACGGAACGTAAGAAACAGCCTCTCCAAAAATACGGACGCCAAATGTGAAACGCTGGTCAGCTGTTATTATTTCTCGTCGATGGATGGGTGTACTAATTACAAATGGCCGAACGTATCCGAAATATATATGTTCCCCTCTAATTTCTTCCATTTGTTCGAATAAACGCGGATAAACACAACACTTCAACCATTTACATTGATGACATGGGTAATCAAGCGATTCATGACATACAATTCGCTTTAACGTATAACCTATTCCTCCCCTTAAAGTAGATGCTGGTAGTAGGGGTAAATCTAATTCCAATATGGGACGGATGACGAATTCTAAATCTACAATCTTAACATCTTCAAGCATGAATGTTCCCTCATTTTTCTGTCAATATGTCATCTTATTACGCTTAGCATACGTTTTCCGCAAATCCGTACTGTTATTCATGGAACTTTTTTTCGATTTATTTTTCACACCACTTTCCTTGACTTCATTATTTAATTCGGAATAACGGTACACCTTTTTATTGCGTGATCCATATGATTTTTTGTTGTCAAATTTATCCCATTCTAATAGTTCATAATACTTATGAAAATTAGCTTCATATCTATTGACTGTTTCCTGTAGCAATTTTCCTTTCAATAATCTATCATACGAATCGGTAACATCCAATTGTAAATAATAACTTTTATCTTTTCTCATAATTCCTTCCACTTCAAAACGTACACGCCCAAGTCCTAATGGCTTCCCCTTACCAATTGCATGATAATACCCTTCTTTCAATTCCAATAGACGAAGGACATCTGCTAGCTCTTCTTTTGTTAATTTAGAAAACTCAATAAAAAAGATATATTGCGTTCCTGGAAAAACAGCATACTCTCTGCTTGTTCTATTATTCAAACGTGCGTTCGGGTTAAAATAATCTCGGTCATTAAATGATGAAATTCTTTTAAAGGAACCGATAATTTTCATCGTATTAGCAACATTTTTCAGACGCCCCGCCAAGTATACTTTCCTGCCTAGGAAGTACTTTTGACCATCGTTGGATGCTCGTAAAGGTGGCTTTTTTCGTGGAGAGTATAGCTGGTTCATTTGAATAAACGCACCATTAAAAGTCTCTTCGATCAATACCGCTTGCGAAAATTTAAGCTTTGAGCCTAGCGCTGAAGGAATTCGTTGTTCAAATTCCTCCGTCTGAGGCTTATTTTTTTCTGACGCTACAAATCCAAATAAATGGGACACAGGACAATGACTATAAATAGTTGAATTTGACATTTTCCATTCTTCTCTTATAAGACGACCATCCTCTTTAAATACTGAAACTGTTCCATTCCATAGTATTTCCGCTGCGTTACGCAATGCTCCACGAATAGACGACCCCGGAATTGTTCGTCCTCGTTCTTTTTGAACAGCATGATCCGTTTCTTTAACTTCTATGAGCGGAGTGATGACCGTCATTTTTACTTTTATAGAACCAGACCAACGTTTTTCATTCTCATTGAATTCAATCGACTTCTTTTCAATTGGAGAAGAGATTGGAATGTAATCATACGGCTGAAATTCACTCACTTAACACTACTCCTTTCCAACGCATAAACTGTCCATACGATTCTGATTTGTAATACTGAATTAACAGCTTCCGATTCGGCCCTATTATCCTTTTGTCTAAGAAAAATGATCGTTGTCCATCTTTCGTAAGAGAAAAGTACTCTCCCTCTATAAGATCCGTACAATCTGTTATAAAAACAATTCGATATTCATTTTCGTTTGAACTTGGTTTAACATGTAGTTCGAACAATTCTCCAAAAATACGCATGGATAAAAACGATTGAGGAATTTCAACGATACGGTGAATATACGGACGCTGTTCAATCGTTTCTATGTACGTAAAAACCTCATAACGATACAATAGATTTATAAAATAGCTTAACTCCTCGCGTGTACATATTTTGGTTAATACTCCTGACCCGCTCATTTGATCACCTTTTCACTCAACATTCTTATCGACTCAACGCCTTGTTTTAGCCATTCAATCCCTTCGTCGAGGTCATTACTTTCCCATACTGTAAAAATCAACTCATCTCTTTTTTGCCAATTCTTATGGATTGGAACATTTACATTGTCAATTGTCTTCACATAATCCCCATCAGTATCATATACAGAAATGATTGTATGAATGTTACGTAGCTTTACATATCCAAATCCTCTCGATGTATTTCCACCGAATGTGATTTGCCCACGCTTCAGTTCACGCAAAAATAAAGCAATAATGCCCAAATGGATAATCTTGGCATTTTCAATTGTAAAACGTACACAAATCCGTTGATTTGGGGCTATACTTTCAAATCGTAATGGACATATCGGGGATTGCTGAAAACGATCGATTGGCGTAATATGCTTCCCAACCTTCGTTTGTTTTGTTCTTTGAATGTAAGCATCAGCAAACCAAATCCGACCCTTCTTTGCTGATTGTTTTTGGTCAGAAGATACGTAACCAAATAAGTCATTCAAAATTTCTTCGCATTGTTCGGAATTGTTCAATACCTCCATTAGCACATAGTATGCGAAAGATCGACACACCCCTCGTAAACTACTACCTGGAATAATGAAAAAACTCTGGTCACTTGTCGTGAGGCTTTTATTGAGTGTTGAACCCTCTTTATTTTCTAAACTCTCCCTATTTTTTTCTTTTCTCCCTCCTATGTACATTGGGGTTTCCGTCAAAAGTTCGACATTCCATTCGATGCGGTGATATAAACGACGATTAGGAAGTTGCATTTTTTTCAGCTCCTCTAAATAAATCGTTCAAATAACATTCCAAGGAAATGTTTTCTAAATCATTTTCTTCCCCTAATAACATATTTAATACCTTTTCATGATTATTTGAGGAAAAATCCACTATTGTTACATGGCCTGAAATATACTCTAATTCTCCTAAACCACGAGCTTGTAGTCCACCAAGTCGGATGTAGTTTTTTGATAATTGCAAAAGTGCAACTCCAAGTACTTTCTCATTTTCTTTCGTCATATTTTCCGCTTCGATACGCATTGTAAATGTTTGCCCTGCTTCAACATATTCATAGTCGAATTTAGCTTTTCCACTAACAACATTCATTTCACGATCAATTTGTATACCGTCTCGCACCATTGTTTTATCTTGCAACACTACATTCGGGACATATACCTTTGATGCAATTGCTCCCATCCCATATGTGCGACAAATTGGACAAATGCGTTGATAAATTTTTTGAAATGCTTCCTCTTCACTATGTTTTTCAAGTGTATCAGCGATTATTTGTTTTAATTTTATCGTGCATGAATCATTTTTCTCTAAGAAACAAACTTTTGTATCATCAATAATGTGATATAGTTTTTCGCTCGCGCTCCGCAACATCCCCTTAATTGATGAACCAGGAATATAGGGGAAACCCTCTCTTGTACGGACAATCGGTAAGTCCGTATCTGTATTGCTGTCATAGCCTCCACCAATATGAAGTGGTGTTTTTAGTCGTAAATGAATAGTAAATACCTGTTTCTTTTCAAGTCTTACAAAACTTGGTGATACCACGTCATACTCCTCCCTCTCACGCATAGTGATATATATCGTAATACCCGATTATATAACGTAAAAAATCTTTCGTTTTTTCACCTGCCTTTTTATACCCATACAACTCTTTCCATTCGTTAACAATATTCCGTAAATGTTGACCAACGGCTTCATTTTTGCTGTCAAATTCTATTTTACTTTTCCAACCATTTCTTGCTCTACGTTTTAATCTTTTTTCAATATAACAATCTAACTTTTGATCACAAATTTGCTCCACAATCTCCTCAGCAGTATATTGTTGAAGTTCATAAAGCTGAGATTTTTTAATAATCGACCTTATTTTTTCAGCAAATTGTTGCGCTTTTTCAAGTACTTCATTGTTGTCAAATTCTACAGTTTGTGAATTTATTGAAACTGAACGAGAATCAGTCGCTTTTTCAAACACTCGATTATTATGAAACTTCATTTCTATTGTGCTCTCATCAAGATTCAGTTCTTTACCGAAGCAACCACTTACAACAACTTGTCCAAATCCCTCTTCGATTCTTTCCCCTACTCCGTTTTCTTCTAAGAGAAGAAGCAAATCTATGATTGCCTCCTTTTCCTCGGTTGTTAAATTAGTGAATTTTAGCAAATGGATTGTTCCAGGGTTTAATACCCACTCTGCTTGTTTAGGTGTGTTCCACGCACTGTTCCAGCCATGACGCACAGAGCTTGTTCCCCAGCTAACAACAAGTTCTCCTTTTTGATCGAATAGCTTTTGAAGCGTCTTGTTTTCATCAATTTTTCTACAAATATGCGTTTCCCAGTCGATCTCTGTTGTATAACGCAAAAAACGATCAAGCAAAATCATCGGAGATATAGAAATAAGGGCGACGTACCATGTTCCATTTACAAATTCTTGGTTACCAAGTTCCCTATTATATTTTTCAATTCTCTTAAGCAAGTCTTGACTCATTTGATTTTTATTCGACTTGATCTCCTGAAATATTATCTTTACTTTTCCATAACCACTAGATCGTTTTTTTCCAATATAACATGTAAATGAAATATCGTCTCCTTGGCCTTTTTCATTCAATAACTGTAATGCCTCACGCGGGAGCGTAACACGTGTTGTAAATAAACTCCCCTCAGCAATAGCGCTTAATGAATACAGTCGACCGTGACGCACTGCATTTCGGGTTGGACTAATCGAAATGCTAACAGCTTGGTTAATCACAAGATGATCATTAAAAAAACCTTGTTCACTTGGCAATAGTGAGTCGTTTTTGTGCTTGAGGAAGTTGGTAAGTGGATGACGGATATAGTCTGATAAAACACTTTTCTTTTCTTGTGTTTGTTTACTATAGAACAAATCAGCTGTCACTAACTTCGTTCCTTTTGATAAAGCATCTCTCCATATTCCCTTTTGAAACAGCTGATGTGTAAGTGCATGGTCAAAACCAACTCGGTTTTTCCATTCTTCAGCAATCGCCCCCCGAAGCGTGCTCCCTGGAATGATGAGCGTTGTATCCCAATGTGCTTCGCGATCGGGCATAGCCGCAATCGATATCGGTTGCAGCGCCTCAATAATTACATTCCATTTTTCCATAGCAATCTCTCCTAAATAAGCAGTTGCTTAATTTTTTCTTTTATTGTCCCTTCATCGAAAACATTCGTTCCTATTTTTAGCGATAGAATTTTTGTTTCTCCCTTGCCAAAACCAATTGATCTGCTACCACCGAAAGAATTAGTATTTAAAATGGCTAGTAAAAAAAAAGCTAATTCTTTAGTTATACTCGTTTCTTTTTCTAATGCAACATATCCTTCAACCGTTCCGTAAAAGCATTTCCCCGTTTTTAACGTTGCGAATTCTTGAATACGCAATGTTTTAGGTTTCGCAGCTTTTCTGAAGCGATCGATAGTAGTGGAAGTTTTTGTATCTAGCAACGCATCGTCTTCTTTCAAAAGTAACAAGTCTGAGAAACGTGCCCACCCTTCCATACCACTTTCTCCAAAAATTTTCCTTTCTGCATGTGCATCTATGTGTGGAAACATATTAATTAATCGTTCGAAAGTATGGCGTATTCTTCCTTTCGCTGTTGTTGCTGGTATAGTAATTTTCTCTCGATGTGCACTGTCTACTCTCGTACGATAAGCATTATCAATAATCCCATACTTTCCATGACCTGCTCCGATACAAACAGCAAAATCTGGTTTAAATGAATAACAAATCTCTACCTTATACTTCCTATTCATTGCTTATTCCCTCCATGGGAGTTATGTCGTATAGATCAAACAAATCTAGAAGAGGCGAAAAAACAACGTCATTATAAGTGAGTGGAAATGGCGTTTCTTTAAATTTTTCGTTCCAGTCATCCAAAATACTTTTAATGTCTGCGTCCATACGTGCTCTCCATTTCAACCATTCAAATTGCATTTGATACTCACTATCTTCACGTAAAATTTCATATAAAATTTTCATTTTTGAACGAGGAAATTTGGCATCTTTCAATCTACGAATAACATCCAACAACTTATCTATACTCTCCCCATGTTCACTATCAACCATGTAGCCATTCATACGTACAGATCGTTTGTTTAGCGACATTCCTGTTTTGATTGACGTATTCTCACCATATCTAATTGCCTCGATGCTTTGTACAGTTGAGTTAGTCAGTTTAATGAAATCAATTACACTCTTATCTTCATATTTTCGTTTCGCACTACTCATTAGTTCATAGGACATTTGAAACAAACGATAAAGGGGATAACCCATATGGGCGATAACAACTCCAGCTCCAAGCATCATACGTGAACCAGAAAATTCTCTAGTTGTTAATTCTTCGAATGTCTGAATAAATGTATTCGTGAAAGGAAGGGAAACTTCCCCTGGCATAATAGCCACGAAATCATCTCCGCCTACCATCGCATAATCAACTACATAATCGCTATACTTTTGTTGCGTAAGTACAGCAGATTCTATAATACATTTATGTACCTTTTCACTATACATCTTGTATTCTTTCACAAACTTATCGTCATCTTGTTCATGGAGATTATCCAGTACCGTTTTTCGGAAAAATGATCCTAACTTCTTTCCGTCCGCGTAAACAAATCCAATATAGCTGTTCGTTTGCTTGTCATTTCCTAGTATATCGGCAATTTTTCGAACCCAAGAGCTACCTTCTTCTTTTTGTTCAATTAGCTTCTGATGAATATCCATTAGCCCTATTCCCTCTTGGAACGAGTTAATTCCATTTTTTGATATATTTTTTAAATTTTCGATAATCATATCTACTTGCTTTGCCTTCTTATAGCAACTTAAACATAACATTTTTCGCCCATCAACCATATCGTAATATTTTTCAGCTGGTCTTTTTACACATCCTTCACAACGTTCTACGATCGGAAAAAGAGGGAGTAGAGACATCTCTTTTTTATCCCTCTCCTTTTCTTTCACACGAAGCATCACTTCAGCGCGTTCAAGCCACTTCGCCATGGGCTCATTTTCAAATCGCTCAACAAGTGCCATGGACAGAGCCACTTCGTCTGTATATTGCAAATAAGCTTTTCGCATTTCTTTTTCATATCGTTCCGCATCGTTTTTCGTACAAAATAGAACGCGTGCTTCTCCACCTCCTGTACTTAGTACTATGCCTTTACATTCTCCAGCAATCTTTTTTGTCATATATAAGTTCAAATAATCTAACAGTGCACTCGCACCACGAATAAATTTATAACGCGTATTCGAGAACAGATAAGATACTACATTATTTGTATCGCTTACAACAATATACTTATATCCCACAAAACAGCACCTCTCTCTATATAAATCAAAAAACAAACTGCAAAACGGTTAGAATAATGAACAATAGCACAATTACCTTCCCCAATAAAGAGGATTTTTTCGACATTTTTCGAATATGTTGTGGTCGCAACACAAAAATCAACGCATAAATAATAATAACCAGCATCAGAACAAAGGCGACAGCGTCCAACATTTTCCCAAAACCAGAGGAGCTCGTAATTTCTGCAACCCAACTCAAAGATGATTCACTGTCGCTAGCAATCACTCTGTTCATCCCGAATAATCCCGTTAATCCAGCAAGAACAGTTAATAACTTTAATTCAGCTGACTGGTTTTTATTTTCGTACTCAATTAAGCGTTGATTTAGTTCTTGCATATCTTGTTGCACAGATCGATACAATTCTGTTGTCGCAAATGTATGTTGATAAAACTTCCAAAGCTCTATCCCTTGGATTTCATTTGTAAGTCGATCAAAAATAAAATACTGGTTTAAATTATAATATTGATCAATAACCGCCCTCGCTTTCTTTATCTCCTCTTCATTTTGATCAAACGCTCTCAGTCTTGAAAAAGCACCCAAAATTTCTTGTAATTCTTCACGATAATATAATTGCAGAAGTACTAAAATGAGATAATGATTACAATGATGTTGGTATAAAATATCGCCTACAAAATCCCATTTCTTCTCATCACCTATATAGCACGGAGGATTTTGGGTACTAGCTATCGTTATTGCTGCATAATCGATTGCTGTATAAAACGTTTGTTCATTTGCCCAACGTTGATACGTATGCGTTCGAACAAATTCCTTAATAAACGAATCTGTACCTCCACTTTCTCCTACATAATCGTCTACTGAGAGCAATGTATACAATTCTTTGTCATCCCATTGCTCTTTGGCTGGATCGACTTTTGTGACCATTCCTTGTACGAACGCCATTGGTTCTCGAAGTAAGTGGCTATCCCCCCCATTCTCTTCAAGATGGTCAATTTCATCGGACAAACAACGATTTGCAATAATAAAATGATTCTTCAAATACGGATCTGTATCCAAAAAATCTTGAACATAGTCAAAAAATAAACGCTGTTGTCCGTGCTCTGTACATACCAGTAAATGAGATTGCTCGTCATACTTCAAATGGTTAATACGAATACGATTGACAAATTTTGTCCAATCTCTAACTGTCAACTGTCCATTTTTAAAAGATCCTGATTGAGAATCGAATTGCTGATTTTCACATAGACTTAATCGCACAACTAAAAAATGACTGTTTTGAAGCTGATATAATTCAGTTGCGATCCACTCAAATTTATATGTTGGATAACTACAACCTTTTTGTGACTCGTATGCTTGAAATATTCTCGAGTGCTTTTTTCCTTGATATTGATATACTTTCATTCCAACACTGTCTCTATAGTTTAATCCAGCAAAAAGTACGTGATGTACATTCGGGTGGAAATATTTAACTACTAATTCTTCTTTTAAAACTTTATATTCCTTTGAATAGGAAGATGGGTAGTAATATGACAAGTCTCTCTCAATATTTCTACCATTCAATATATTTTTCCATTCATCACCTAATTGAATGTTTTTATTCCCGTTTTTTTGACGAAGTGAATAAATTAAGTGAATGACATTGTACCCTAATTTTCTATTTTCTAAAGTCATTTCTCTTTTCCTCCCTCATCTATTTCACTAACTTTGCTCTCTTCTCTTCCCCCACCAACCCCAACACAGCTTTTTGAATGAGCTTAAAGATGGAATAAGGTGGTTTGAGAGAAAGTTTTTCTAGTAGCTCAGCCATTTTCTCAAGCGGCGGGCGTCCTTCGAATATTGCTTCCAACTTTTCTCTTGTGAAATCGGCAAAACCGTGGCCACTTACTCCTTCATGACGGAGCTTGAGAAATTTTTCAAGCTGCTTATTTTTAAAAAACAAATATAATTCAGCGAAATAACGGTCACGCGATGATAGACGTTCCAATCCAACACAACGGTCACGACGAATACGAACGTGATATCGCTCTTCCAGACGTCGAACTTCTTGACTCAACACTTTCATATAACTATGAAGATGACGAGTCACTTGTTGTTTTTCTGGGATCAATAGCTTGTATTTCGCATCTTTGCGCATAACAAAAGTTGTAGCATCATTCATTCGTTGAGATGGAATGTCCCACCCTAACGCATATAACAACGTTTCTTCTGCCAGTCGATAATAAAGGACGATAAAATCAATTAAATCATGTTCGTCATATAAAAGCTCGGCATAATTAAATAAAAATGCAATGAATGCTTTTTGGTTTTGTTTTTGCAACGATTTAAATAAGTCTACAAACTTCCCTTCTTCATCGTGTTGCCCCGAATGAAAAAGCTTAAGTGCTTCTTTCAATTGATCGAACAACAACATCGATTCGCGCTCTTCAATATCAAGCATGCGTAATTTATGGCCTAGTTCGAGTAGCGAGACAATTAAAGGGTTTTGAACACGATCGGTTACTAATTTTTTAGCTGACAAAAAATTCCCAGAAACAACAAGTTCATATACATGGTTATATAATTGACGTTCATGTATCGCTTGACCGAGTGAAAACTGACTTCGATTTCTGTAATCTGTAAAAAAAACAACCTTATTAGGATATATTTGAGTACATTCGTGTGCCAACATTTGTTGAATGAGAGCACCTTCTTCATGAAAGCGCAAATATATTCGCTCTACATCTTCACCGATAGAACGAATTAACGACTGAACTTGTTTTATTTTCTGTGAAATAGGAAGCTTCGAATCTAAATCGTAAAAGTGAATGTTACACGAGACATTTGGGTGATTTCGCATCATCTGTTCTTTCAAACATGTCTCACTAGAATGCTCTAAGATAAGATGGACATTCAACTCGTTATGCTCTTCTAATAATAATTGATCAGCGAGATCTGAAAGAACTTGTTGAATTTGTTCAGACCACGAACTAACGAATATATTTTTCATTATCACTTTCCTTTCAATACGATTTTTCGACTTAACTGCAATAATAAACGATTTATATCCATTATGTTCTCATCAGGCATAACTCCTAAATCCCGCAACATAATCATCGTATCCATAATAAAGCGACGCTTCGCCTTTGTATATGTCGTTCGTGAAGTGCCAAAATATGAATTCCAAAGTGTTTTTACATCTACCTTATTACGAGAGTGTCCTATGAAACTATGGTTTCTCACATTTAATGCACCTGCAACATTTGCACTTTTTAAGTAAAAGTAAGCACCATAATATCCATCTATTTCCCAATTACTATATTTTTCTTCTAATTCATCAAAGACTTCATAAATTGTTGACTTTTTTGCAAATTCCACAGTGTACGGAATCGTTTGCGCATGCTGAAGTAGATAAAAAAGAATAGCTTCACGTACCCGATAAAATCGAATAAGGAGAGATATAACATCATCCATGTCTAAATACATATCAATATGACGATACAACTCAACGATGCGCGCCAAATCTCGCTTTTTCATATTTTTATCTAACAACAGCTCCAAATTTTTTTTAGTTTCTAATAAAACATCTTCATCAGACAGATACATCATGGCAATCTTTAGATGCGCTAAAGAATCTTCAAAAGCAAAGTTTAAGCGATCAATCATCATATGTAATAGTGATTTCAATGCTATTGTTTCTTCTGTTTCTTCAATATCTTTCATCATTTCTAAAGCCGCTTCGTAATCGTGATCAATAATAAAGTCGCGAAACTGTTTCATCCATGTTTCCGAATGAATAGCTAATACCGTATGCTCTACATGCACATTTTCACCATCAAAATAAATAGTGGCGTAACGTTTCGTAAACTGACGTACTCCTTCTAGAAAAAGAATTTGGTATACTATAGGATCGCCAAAAGTGGGGATCTGAGCGAAGTACGAGAAGGGGTATTGAACACACAATTTATGTACGAGACGTTCAATATCATCTTCTAACTTCTCTATATCCCATTCGTGATCGACAACTATTGTCATCGCCTCTACATCCCATTCATCTCCTAGTTTTTTTTCCAACCACAATTCAATTTTTTGCTGTAAAGATGTGAGCTCATATTTTTGAAAGGATGGATCAACAAGTAGCCAAACTACTATCGTTCCATCATCTTGAGGAAGTTTTTTCACAATTCGACTAATCTTTTTAATGTTCTCCTCATTGATAATGTTAAATGATTGTTCATTCACATCACTTTTCTTAATTGTACCTGGCATAAGAATCTGGGGAAGTAACTTCTTCTCCATTGAAATCTCTCACTCTCATCATAGACGTAACTTTTATATAAATCATGAAAAGTATATGTATTCTTTTGAAGGGGAGTGGCATTCCCTACAATGATAGTAGAAAATCCCCCTAATTCTATATAATACACATATTAGAATAAAATCCAACAATTTTCCTAGTATTTTCGACAATGTTAAAGCCGATGATAAAATCCCCAATATAGCCAAAATAAAAATACCCATTTCATTCCATCGGTGTTTCAATTCCTCATAGATGCGATACAAACACACTCATCTTCAGTATGTGGGGAATTTACCCACAAGTGACAAACAATTCCTCATAGGTACGATACAAACCCAAAAAAGTGTTGATAAATCAACACATGGAAAAGCTATACAGTGCTATTGTACATCCATCTGAAAATTCAGTCAATGGTCTATATACGTTGATGCGTCTGAAGAAACCTGAAAAAATAAGCTGTCGTCGATCCCCTAGGATTTTTGCACGATTGGAGGTCGACGACAGTTGTGAAGTTATTCACAATATTTGTACAAAAAACAGCCTCCGATTTGGAGACTGTTTTATGCTTCAGCGTTCACTTCCGCAATAATAACAAAGCCAATGACGGCTGTGATGACTAAGCCTGTAATCATCCACATCATCGTGCATTCCCCCTTTGCCCATTTTCTTTTATTTTACACGTTTTTTCTTTGTTCGAAAATGGGTTTATGCATCTTCTTCTATTTTTCGTGCGTATGCGTGCGAACGATGAGTGAAAAAGATCGAGGCAAGCATGAGAACGAATACTGCGCCGAGCACAAGTGGCCGCTTTTCACCGTCGATTGCGCTTGGGATGAGTGTACCGACATATAAAAACGCACTAAGCGCAAATAAAACGAGACTGTATGCTTTATAGTCACGCGCTTTTCCTAACCAATTTCGCTTTTGTTCATCCAAAATAACCGTCCCCCTTCCTTCTTTCAATGTATCATAGAAAAGAAAAAAGGGGACGATGTAATTTATGCCAGAGCTTGTGCTAAATCTTCGATTAAATCGTCAGCATCTTCTAATCCAACAGAAATGCGAATGAGCCCGTCAGTAATGCCCAATTCGTCGCGACGCTCTTTCGGAATAGAGGCGTGCGTCATTTTCGACGGGAGAGAGATCAAACTTTCTACTGCACCTAAACTTTCCGCTAACGTAAAGTAACGGACGCGGGTCAATACTTGTTCTGCCTTTTCACCGCTGCCGACGTCAAACGAAACCATGCCGCCAAAGCCGCGCATTTGTTTTTTCGCTACATCATGATTTGGATGCGACGGAAGCCCAGGGTAATACACGCGCGTAACAGCTGGATGATTCGTTAAAAATTCAACGATTTTGCGCGTATTTTGTTCGTGTTCTTCCATGCGAATGCCGAGCGTCTTCATGCCGCGCATTAATAGCCATGAGTCTTGTGGTCCGAGAATGCCACCTGTGGAGTTTTGAATAAAATGCATATTTTGCGCAAGCTGTTCGTTATTGACAACGACAAGCCCTGCGACAACGTCACTATGACCGCCTAAATATTTTGTGGCACTATGAATGACGATGTCTGCACCCAACGCGATCGGCGTTTGCCAATATGGCGTGCTAAACGTATTATCGACGATCATCAATAGACCGTGCCGTTTGGCGATGGCTGATGCGCCTTGTATATCCGTAATTTTTAATAACGGATTTGTTGGCGTTTCGATATAAATCGCTTTCGTATTTCGTTGAATGTGCGCTTCAATGTTCGATAAGTCGCTCGTATCGACAAATGTCGATGCAATGCCCAAGCGGTTTAATACTTTCGTCATGACGCGATATGTGCCACCGTATACGTCGTCCGTTAAAATGACGTGGTCGCCACTATTGAACAACATCATGACTGCGGTAATCGCTGCCATACCTGAACTAAACGCAAAACCTGCATACCCTTCTTCTACATCTTTAATAAGCTCCTCTAACGCATGGCGCGTCGGATTGCCTGTACGTGAATATTCATATCCTTTATGCACCCCGACGGCTTCTTGTTTATACGTGCTCACTTGATAAATCGGAACGGATACAGCACCTGTATGCGTATCTCCCGCAATGCCGCCATGAATGAGTTTCGTTTTTCTTCTCACGTTACATCCCGCCTTCGTAAATGTTTTTACTTAAATATCGTTCGCTACTATCTGGGAAAATGACGACGATGTTCGTTCCTTCTTTCGCTTGTTCCGCCTCTAGCAATGCCGCATGAAACGCTGCCCCAGACGAGCTGCCGACAAGCAATCCTTCTTTCATGGCAAGTTCTTTGACGCGACGAAATGCATCGTCATCGAGAACTGTATAAATCGCATCAAAATAACTTTCATCCATATATGGTGGTAAACTTTCCATCCCGATGCCTTCCGTCCGATGCGAGCCCGGTTTTCCGCCGTTTAAAATCGAGCCTTCAGGTTCAACGATGACCGTTTTAATACTTGTATTTTTTTCTTTTAAAAATTTGGCCGTTCCCATAAATGTACCACC
Organism: Anoxybacillus thermarum; assembly: GCF_000836725.1. Taxonomy (GTDB): domain Bacteria; phylum Bacillota; class Bacilli; order Bacillales; family Anoxybacillaceae; genus Anoxybacillus; species Anoxybacillus thermarum. Next base: position 28,117 of record NZ_JXTH01000022.1, read on the forward strand.
GGATCCAGCGCCGGCGACAAATACATCAATTCGTCCGTGAAGTTGCTCCCAAATTTCTGGTCCAAGCGTTTTGTAGTACGTGCGTGGGTTCGCTGGATTTTCAAACTGTTGTGGGCAATAAGCGTTCGGAATTTCCGCAGCAAGCTCTTTCGCTTTGCGAATCGCTCCCGCCATCCCTTCGCTCGTTGGGGTGTTGATTACCGTTGCGCCAAGCGCGCGCATCAGTTGTTGTTTTTCAATGCTAAATTTTTCCGGAACACAAAAAATGACGCGAATATTTTTCCCGATCGCTGCAAGCGCAAGACCAATTCCTGTATTTCCTGCCGTCGGTTCAATAATCGTTCCCCCTTCTTTAAGCTTTCCTGTCGCTAGCGCATCGTTTAGCAGCTCTTGACCGAGACGATCTTTGACGCTTCCGCCCGGATTAAAGTATTCTAATTTCGCAAATATGCGTACCCCTTTCGGAAGCGGAAATTGTGTCATTTCAACGATCGGCGTATGACCGATTAATTCATGCACATTTTTCGCTACTTTCATGTTGTAACCTCCCAAAAGATAAAAAGAAGGAGAGGAAAACTCTCCTATTTGTTTAACTCGTTCACCATCCATTGAACAAGCTCGGATGAATGAAGGGCTGCTTTTTGTAAAAATTGTTCAAACGATACGTTCGACTCTTTGCCAGCGATGTCTGATAATGCACGAATGACGACAAACGGCACGCCAAACTGATGGCATACTTGCGCAATCGCAGCCGCTTCCATTTCCACAGCATATAAGTCTGGAAATTGCGTGCGCACAAAATCAACGCGCGCAGGATCGTTCATAAATGAATCGCCTGTCGCAATCAATCCTTTCGCCACTTGAATGTCACGAATGTGCGCGGCGCTCGTTTCAGCCGCTTGTACTAATCGTTCATCTGCTTTATAGCGCGCTGGCATGCCCGGCACTTGACCGTATGCATAACCGAACGCCGTAACATCGACGTCATGATGAACAACTTCAGTCGAAATCACAATATCGCCGACGTTTAATGATGGCGCAAAACCGCCAGCTGAACCGGTATTAATGACGACATCTGGTGCAAATCGTTCAAGTAAAATCGTCGTCGACATCGCTGCATTAACTTTACCGATACCTGATTTTAATAAAACGACGTCTGCCCCATCTAACGTGCCGCTATAAAAAGAACAATTCGCTACCGTCGTTTCTGTTCGGTTCGCTATTTTTTCTCGCAAAATCGCCACTTCTTCTTCCATCGCTCCAATGATTGCTATTTTCATCGTTTCAACCTCTTTCACTTATTGTTTCACAGCCTCCATCAACCAAACGAAACGATTCATTGGCGTAAATGTGACGGTAAAACCGTGCGTTGTAAACATGTGTTCAAGAGCAGGAATCGTCGTGTAATATTCCCGTTGTAAATCATCCGCTAAATCAACGAATCCTTTTTGTTTCGCTTCCGCAATCATCGCCTCATGCGCTTCGCGGTCGATAAACGCTGTATCAGCAAACACTATTTTACCACCTTTACGAAGAAGTGCGCTATATTTGCCGATCGCTTCTTCTTTTTCCGCATCTGTTAAATGGTGAAACGCATACGTGCTCACGATCGTATCGATCGGTTCATTCGGCAATGGAAATTGTAAAAAGTCGCCGTCTTCAATCGATACATTCGGAAGTTTTTCTTCCGCAAGCTCGCGCATCGGGGCAGACGGCTCGATGCCGTACACCGTTTTTTTCGCCTCAATCAATTTTTTTGTTAAATTGCCTGTGCCAACACCGAACTCTAGCACAACATCGCCACTATTTTCAACGACTGTATTTAAAATCGTCTCATATCCGTCAAATACATCACGATATTGTTCATCGTGTCCGTATACAGACGAATCGTACGACTGCGCCCACGTTTCAAAGATGTCTAAAAATTCACGTCCCATGATGCCACACTCCATAAATATAATAATTCCTATAAGTATAGTATGAATTTAACGTATTACTGTTCTCAATCTATCATATTTTTTTCAGATGTTCAATGGAAATGTGTTAAACTACGTGTAGAAAGGAGGAGGACGATGATTACGTTTGATCTCATTCAAGATAAAGTCGAGTTTTTTGAAACGACAGATTTAAAGACATTGGAAAAGAAAATTAATGAACAAATTGAACATAATAAAGCGATTATGCTTGAAGTGCATCATGTGTCGTACGACGTACAGCTGTTAGAAAACGGACAACGTCTATACAGCGCGATGGTGCATTTTAAAGCAAAAAAATAGAGCGTCACGGACGGCGCTCTACTTCTTTTAGTTGTTGCACTTTTGTCGGCTTCCAGCCTTCATCGGTCACCCATTCGATAAACACTTTATAATGTTCTGTTTTATCTTTTTTTGAAACGGTGGCAACGGCGTGGTTCGGACTGCCGCCATTTCCGATAAACCAGACGATCAGATCAGAAGAGGAAATGCCTGTCGCATAACTAATCGCATCGAGCATCTCCTTCCAATCAACAGAGTTTTTATCATATTGTGTCACATGCGGCTCCGATTGGGTTGTACCGATCGGCTGCCATGACGGGTTAACAATTTCGCGAATGACGTTTGAATTTGGATCTTCAACAACCGTTTCTTGTACGTTGCCGTTCGGTTGTTCGTTTGTCTCTGTTTCCGTTTCAGATGGTAGCTCATCGTTTGCCGGTTCATTTGTTTCCACTTCGACCGATTGCGGAGAAGCGTTCGTTTCCTTGACAGATCGATCGTTAGCAAACAACCATTTCCATCCGAAAAATAAAATAAGCGCAAACACAATCGCAATGAACGTATTCCATATACGATTCACTTTTCTTTGTTTTGAACGTTTGGCAAAACGGCTGCTCACTCTTGGTACCTTCCTTTCTGTTCCAACTCGTATGTAGCACGAACGATATCGGCAAACACACTATTTGTGACGGCGGCAGAGGACGTTGTTTCTAATTGTACCACAACGAGCGCATATTTTGGACGGTCAGTTGGAAAATAACCTGCAAACCATTTGTTCACTGCGTCATTTTTTCCTGTTTGTGCTGTTCCCGATTTTCCTGCTATGGCGTAAGGCAACGATTGAAATGAACGGCCAGTCCCTTCTGGATGCGTCACAACAAGCTGTAACAGCTGTTGCAGTTCATCCACCGTCTCTTTACGCAATGAATCCATCGTTAACCGCTTCTCATCAAATGCAAAAAACGTCGTTCCGTCTTTATACATCATTTTTTGAACGATACGCACTTGTTTTGCTTCACCCCCCCGAGCAATCGTTGCCATCATATTCGCTACCGCAAGCGGTGAAACGCGCACATCTTTTTGTCCAATGGACGTTTGCGCGATGGCAAGCGGAATATGTTTATCACGTTCATCTCCCCAAATGTTCCCTTTTTTCTCTTCATGAAGCGGGCGAAACGATGAAAAGTGATATACATCTCCTTCCCAACCAACGCGCGGAAACAATCCAAGTTTTTGGGCATATGTCTCAAACACGTTTTTATCTATCGCAATCAACTGTTTTCCTAACTCTCCAAACGTTCTGTTGCAGCTGATCGCAAAACTATCTTCAAACGTGCGCATCCCCTTCTTTTTTTCTTCTAGCTCACCGTTAATTTTTCGATCACAGTCAAACGTCTGGCCATGAATGAGTCCATGTTCAAGCGCAGCAGCTGCAACGACAACTTTAAAAACGGAGCCCGGCACTTGTGGAAGAAGCGCTTTATTTTCCATCGCTCCATCTTTGTACGGGTTTCGTTCATCAATTGCTGGAGCGCTCGCTAAAGCGAGGACGTCATTTGTTTTGACATCAAGTAAGACGACAGCCCCTTTTTGCATGCCATGTTGCGCTACAATTTGTTCAACGCGTTGTTGAAGAGTGCGATCAATCGTCGTTTGTACCGTAATCGGATAAAACGGATTTGCCTGTTCCGTATATTTCACATCCATGCCAAAAAGAGGTTCACCGTGCGCATCTACGTGATACAATAACTTCGTTTCCCCATCAGGAATTAAAAATTCATCAAATGAACTTTGTAAGCCAGACACGCCTATTTTTGTTTTTTGCGATAATTTGCGGTCGCCATATCGCTCCTTCAGCAACTTTTCGTTTTCTCCAAGTAACCCGATGACATGTTGAGCATATTTTTGCTTCAGATCATACTGCTTGTAAACAGCAATCACACCCGGAATGTGCAAATCATTAATCCGTTCCATTTGCCAATGGTGGAGTTGAACCGGTCGTTGTCCATCATGCAAAATGATCGGGCCTTTCGCCGTTTCAAGCTGCTGTTTTATCGTTTCTTTTGGCATGGAAACAATCGTTGCGATTTGATCGATTGGCCAGTCCATTTTTTTTAAAAAAGGAAATAACACGAGCGTCGGGATGTATTCATATGTGAGCGGCTCACCGTTTCGGGCGACGAACATGCCGCGTCCGTTATCGATGACAAGCTGTTCCGTCCGCTGTGCAACGCTTGCTTCAATTAAATTTACCCCATGAAACGACTCGGTGCTAACAAGTTGTAGTTGAACGAGTCGCCCTGCGAGCACAAGTATCCCTAATTGTATCATCGTTAAGATGACGATGATTCGTTTTTTCACCATAAAAAACACCTCGTCTTCATTGTCGACGAGGTGTTGTCTTTTAAAACCTATTTTACCGCCACGATTTTTACAACCATATCGCCGCCTGGTGTATGAACCGTCACTTCTTCACCGACGCGGCGACCAATAAGAGATTTAGCAATTGGAGAGTCGTTCGAAATTTTCCCTTCAAATGGATCCGCTTCCGCACTACCAACGATCGTATACGATTCTTCTTCCCCATCTGGAAGCTCAATAAATGTCACCGTTCTTCCGAGCGATACGACGTCTGTCGTTTCTAAATCTTCTTCAATAATTTTCGCATTGCGAATCATATTTTCAAGCATTTGAATGCGCGATTCAACGAACGCCTGCTCATCTTTTGCCGCATCGTACTCCGAGTTTTCCGATAAGTCGCCAAAACTGCGTGCGATTTGAATGCGTTCCACAACTTCTTTACGCTTCACTGTTTTTAAATATTCAAGTTCTTGCTCGAGCTTCTCCTTCCCTGCTTTCGTCATTGGGTATTCTTTTTCCATTGACATGTGACTCACTCCTTTTTATTTATGTACGGAAAAGTACGAACGACTTGTTCGTACAAAAGACAAAAAGTTTACATATTATCTATGCTATGGTATTACAAAATAGACTTTTGTTCAAGAATCGTTTGAATTTTTGTAACCATTAAATCGATAGCGACATGGTTATGTCCGCCTTCTGGAATGATAATATCGGCATACCGTTTCGTCGGCTCGATAAATTGATTGTGCATCGGGCGCACGACGTTTACATATTGTTCGATGACCGATTCGAGCGTGCGGCCGCGTTCTTTAATGTCGCGCAATAAGCGGCGAATAATACGAATGTCCGCATCTGTATCGACGTACACTTTAATATCCATTAAGTTGCGCAATCGCTCGTCTTCTAATACAAGAATGCCTTCTAAAATAATGACATCTTTCGGTTCGACACGAATGACTTCGTTTGAACGTGTATGAAGCGTGTAGTCGTATACAGGCTTATCAATTGGTTCGTAATTTAAAAGCTTATGAATATGCTCGATTAATAAATCGTTGTCAAAAGCGAGCGGATGATCGTAGTTTGTTTTTAATCGCTCTTCAAACGGTAAGTGACTTTGGTCTTTATAATAATAGTCTTGTTCAAGCATTAAAATGGAATGGCCTTGAAAATGTTCATAAATCGCTTTGGTGACGGTCGTTTTCCCCGAACCAGAGCCGCCTGCGACTCCGATCACAACCGGTTTCTTCCTCATGTTAGTGCCCCTTTCTCATCATGTTGTATGGGAAAACTTCTCGATCGACTTTAAAACGGACGATTTGGAGCGGATGGCGAGCGGCATCAAGCTCGTTTCCTTCTTCATCCCAAATCGTTTCAATGACTTGCGTAAAGTTTTCAATTTCAGGCCCGAAAAATTCCACTTCATCGCCCGGTTTAAAGAAGTTGCGTTGTTGTAACGTCACGATCCCTTTGTCTTTGTCATAGTTTAGCACGAGACCGACGAAATCGTACGTCGTCTTTTTACTATGAACACCAAACATTTGCTCTTTATAGCCCGGAACACCTTCAAAAAAGGCTGGCGCTGTATCGCGGTTTGCGCATTTATCGAGCTCATCTAGCCATTCTTTCCGAATGACAAAGTTGTCCGGATCGGCACAGTACGCATCGATCACTTTTCGATACACGCTCACAACCGTTGCGACGTAGTGGATCGACTTCATGCGTCCTTCAATTTTTAAACTATCGATGCCGAGCTCAATCATTTTTGGAATGGACTGAATTAAGTTTAAATCTTTCGGGCTCATCGCAAACGGATCGTCGTTTTCATCAAACAACGCCACTGCTTGATCGCCTTCGAGCTTGTACAAATCGTAATCCCAGCGGCACGATTGACAACAGCCACCGCGGTTTGAATCACGCGCAGTCATGTGGTTGCTTAATACGCAACGGCCTGAATAGGCGATACACATGGCGCCGTGAATAAACGTTTCAATTTCAATATCGACTTTTTCTTTTATTTCACGAATTTCTTCCGCGCTTGTTTCACGTGCTAAAACGACTCGTTCGAGCCCTTCTTCTTTCCAAAATTGCACCGCTTTCCAGTTCGTGAGCGATTGTTGCGTACTTAAATGCACTTCCAACTTCGGCGCGACGCGGCGTGCCGTTTCAATAATGAGTGGATCAGCGACAATAATGCCGTGCACGCCGACGCTCTCTAACCCGCGCAAATACTCTTCTAGCCCCGGAATGTTTTCATTATGAGCGTAAATGTTTGTCGTCACGTAAATTTTTGCTCCGTATTGCTTTGCAAATTGTACACCTTCTGCCATTTCTTCAAGCGTAAAGTTGTCGGCATTTGAACGAAGGCCGTATTCTTGTCCACCGATAAAAACAGCATCCGCTCCGTAATGCACCGCCACTTTTAGCTTTTCTAAATTGCCAGCTGGAGCAAGCAACTCAGGTTTTTTTACAATGACGCGCTTGCCGTTAATGATTTGTGATATGCTCATACGTCTCCCTCCTTTTCGTTTAATATACAGTTTCTTTAAAGAAAAAGCCGGTATCTAACGGACGATGTGTTGGTTGAATCGCTTCAATGCGCGCAAATAGCTCATTTTTTTCTTCTTCGTATTGCTCGCGATTTTCTGCGCACAAATCGATCGCGCGACGATATAGTTTTGTCACTTCTGTAATATACTCTGGCTCATGAAGCACGCCATCAATTTTAAAGCTATCGATGCCCGCATCGATCATGTCTTCAAGTTCATCGATAATGCAAATGTCATTTGGACTCATAATATGCGTACCGTTTTCATCTTCAAAAATCGGATATTTATTGTCGCGCTCTTTATCGTATAAAAAGAGCCCTTTCGCATATTTCACTTGTTGTACTTCCATAAACTTGCCTTGATATTCAAAATAGTTGCCGATGAGGGACCGCTTCGACTGAAACATGCACGTCATGCCGTGTACTTGCACTTCAATTTCCACTTCCGCATGATTTTTAATATCAATAATTTCTTCCATATTTAACTCTCGCGCTAAGACGGCACGTTTCGCTCCTTTTCGCCCCCAATAGTTGCATGCATACCAGTTTGTCGCTGTCGTTTCTGTGTTCCAATGAAGTTTCATATGCGGTGCGACTTCTCGTACAGTCATTAACACCGCTGGATCGCCAAATACGATCGCATCCACTTGTTGTTCGGATAAAAAGCGGACGTAATCACCTAGTTCATCCACTTTGTCGTTATGAAAGAGGGCGTTCATCGCAACATATACGCGCACCCCGTACTTTCGTGCCACGTCCATGGCATCGATGATATCTTTCCTTGAAAACTCGCCTGCTAAGCGTAAGCCGTACCGTTGTTCACCGATCATCACAGCATTTGCCCCCGCTTGAGCAAGTTGTTCCATATGCGCAACGCTCGTTGGTGTAACGAGCAATTCTGGTTTTTTCATGTTATTCACCTCTTTTTCTCGATATCGCTATTCCATCCCCGATCGGAATGATGACCGTTTCATAGCGCGGATGCGCCATTAGCCATTCGTTATATGCTTGAATTTTTTTAATAAGCTGGCGAATGCGTTTTTGTTCAATCGGTTCATGTGTAGCGACAAGTCCCTTAAATAGTACGTTATCCGTTATAATCGTCCCCCGCTCGCTTAATAGCGGCTCGTACAACTCAAAAAAGCGGCGATATTGTCCTTTTGCCGCGTCAATAAATAATACGTCAAAAGGGGCATGCTTTTTTACCTCGTCGCCCATATCGAGCGCATCACCAAACAATAATGTTATTTGCTCTTTTGTATTCGTTTGCTCTACATAAACGAGCGCTTGTTTATAGCGCTCTTCATCGCGTTCGATCGTGACAATGTTTACATGCGGCAACGCTTTTGCCATCCGAATGGCAGAGTAGCCAATGGCCGTGCCAATTTCTAAAATACGCATCGGTTGCACGAGTTTTAAAATATGCAACATCGTTTCGATGCTAAGCGCATCCATAATCGGAACGTTATGTTCACGCGCATACCGTTCCATCTCCACGATCGCTTCTTCTTTTTTTGGTAGTAATCGTTCTACATATTGAATCATTTCCTCATTTACCAACGAACTGTCCTCCTCGCAAAAACAAGAGTTCAAACGAATTGAACTCTTGTTTCATCACGATCCATAACTTTATATATACTACCATAAATCAAAATAAAAAGCGAACGTTTTATTGCTTTCCGATATATTTTGCCTTCTCACGATTATGTTCGTCAAGCGTTTTTGTAAAGATCACATCGCCAGCTGGTGTTGCTAAAAAGTAAAAGTAATCCGTTTCCGCTGGATGAAGCGCCGCATGAAGAGACATTTCTCCCGCATTTGCAATTGGCCCCGGTGGAAGTCCTTTATACATATATGTGTTGTACGGTGAGTTTACTTCCAAGTCTTTGTAATATACACGTTGTTTATGCTTGCCGAGCGCATATAAAACAGTTGGGTCCGTTTGAAGCGGCATTCCTTTTTCCAATCGATTGTAAAACACACTAGCAATTTTTTCGCGATCCGCTTTTTCCGTCGCCTCTTCTTCAATAAGTGACGCCATCGTTAACAATTGATGGACGGTCATGCCGCGCGCTTCCATATCTTCTGTATATTTCGCCAATATTTCTTCCGTTTTGGCGATCATTGTTTCAATCATTTCTTCAAGCGAAGGTTTTTCTTCCGTAAACGAATATGTTGCTGGAAACAAATATCCTTCAAGCGCATAACGAATATTTTTATTCAAAATATCTGCCGTTAAAACAGAAGGATATTTTTTGTGTGAGTAAAATATTTGTGGGTGACATTCAGGAATGATTCCCCGACGAGGGTTGCGAACTTTTGTTCGCGACGCTCGTCGGGGCCACCAAGCGAAGCGCGGTAGAAAAAAGCAAATGTCATGCAAAAAGGACTCTCTCCCTGCTATGATGGTGATGACCAACATCAATAAAACAGGAGGGAGAGAGTCCATGAAACATTTTACCACAGAATGGCCTTTATTAAAAGAGCTGGAGGAACAATTAGTCAGAACTCTTCAAAAGGTGTTCGCTGTCTTGTTGGCGGCCCTTTTGGAG
>NZ_JXTH01000023.1 GCF_000836725.1 Anoxybacillus thermarum
GAACGAATGCCAAAGATATAACGGATCAAGTACATTTTGAACAACACAACCGGATCAATACTTGGTCGTCCATGATCGGGTGAGTATAGGTCTTTGACAATGTCGTAAATAAAAGAGAAGTCAATCGCTTTTTCTAGCTTACGCACAAGGTGATCCTCAGGAACAAGGTCATCAATCTTTACCGTTGTTTCCATATGTCTACGATCTTCTTGATGACGTTGAAGCATCCGATTTCCCCCTCCTATAAATACCCTTATACCTATATATTAAAACAGCTTGTCGACTTTGTCGACAAGCTGAAACTAGGAAGTTTATTCTTCCTAGTTTTTATTTTTGTTATAATAATTGAAGTCAATATTTTGGGCGTTGGAGGAAAAATCATGGCTTATACACCAATGATTAAGCAATATTTAACAATTAAGTCACAATATAAAGATGCATTTTTGTTTTTTCGTCTCGGTGATTTTTATGAAATGTTTTTTGAAGATGCCATTAAAGCGTCACAAGAGTTAGAAATTACTTTGACAAGCCGCGATGGTGGCGGGGAGGAACGAGTGCCGATGTGCGGTGTGCCTTATCATTCGGCTGCCATGTACATCGAGCGTTTAATTGAGAAAGGCTATAAAGTTGCGATTTGTGAACAAGTCGAAGATCCAAAAACAGCCAAAGGGGTTGTTCGTCGAGAAGTTGTGCAACTCATTACTCCCGGAACAGTGATGGAAGGAAAGCAACTAGAAGAGAAAGCAAACAACTATTTAGCTTCATTAACGTCATTTGAAGATGGGACGTACGGATTTGCATATACGGATTTAACAACCGGTGAAAGTCGTATGACGATGCTTCATTCATTTGAAGATGTATTCAATGAAATTTACTCGATTGGCACGAAAGAAATCGTTGTTGCGACTGAGTACAAAGAACAATGTCAACCTCTGAAGGAGCGATATGCTCTTACTATTTCGAGTGAAGATGAAACAAAGATTCCACCTTCTTGTGAATCGATTGTTTCTCATTTGAAACAAGAAAAATTACTTGTGACGTTTGGAAGGTTATTAAATTATTTAATTAAAACGCAAAGACGGAATTTAGCCCATTTACAGCCTGTAGAATTGTATGAAGTTGATACACATATGAAAATCGATGTGTATTCCAAACGAAATTTAGAGTTAACAGAAACGATTCGAACGAAAGGGAAAGCGGGCTCTCTTTTTTGGCTTCTTGATGAAACGATGACAGCCATGGGTGGCCGTTTACTTAAACAATGGATTGACCGTCCATTATTAGATCGTGAAAAAATTGAGCAGCGATTACACATCGTTGAACAACTGCTCATGCATTACTTCGAGCGACAAGAATTACGAGAATATTTGCGCGGTGTATATGATTTAGAGAGACTGGCTGGGCGTGTGGCATTTGGAAATGTGAATGCGCGCGATCTCATTCAATTGAAAAAATCGTTAAAGCAAGTACCGTTCATTTCCACTCTTCTTATGAACATGCGTGACGAGCATATTCAATCATTTGCACAACATTTAGATGCATGCGAGGACCTTGTTCAATTGTTAGAAGAGGCGATTGAAGAAAATCCACCACTTTCTGTGAAAGAGGGTGGAATTATTAAAGATGGTTATAATGAAACGTTAGATCGATTTCGGGATGCTAGTCGAAATGGAAAAACATGGATTGCGCAGTTAGAAGCGAAAGAGCGGGAGTTAACAGGAATTAAGTCGTTAAAGATTGGTTACAACCGAGTGTTTGGATATTATATCGAAGTAACAAAGGCAAATTTGCATTTGTTGCCAGAAGGACGATATGAACGCAAACAAACGTTAGCTAATGCCGAACGATTTGTGACGAAAGAGTTGAAAGAAAAAGAAGCGCTCATTTTAGAGGCAGAAGAAAAAAGTATGGAACTAGAATACGAACTGTTTGTTTCTATCCGTGAACAGGTGAAGCAATATATTGTTCGTTTACAAAAATTAGCAAAATATATAAGCCAACTAGATGTTTTACAATGTTTTGCTACTGTGAGTGAAAAATATAACTACTGTAAGCCGCAGTTTTCTTATGATCGTCGTCTTGTCATTCAACAAGGGCGACATCCTGTTGTGGAGAAAGTGCTAGGATCGAACGTCTACGTTCCAAATGACTGTTATATGGATGCAGAACGAGAAATGCTTCTCATTACAGGTCCAAATATGTCTGGGAAAAGCACATATATGCGTCAAATTGCCTTGACAGCTATTATGGCGCAAATTGGGTGCTTTGTTCCAGCACAAGAAGCGGTATTACCGATTTTTGATCAAGTGTTTACGCGTATTGGGGCGGCTGACGATTTAGTGGCAGGTCAAAGCACATTTATGGTGGAAATGTTAGAAGCGCGTCATGCGATCGTCCATGCGACACAAAACAGCCTCATTTTATTTGATGAAATTGGTCGCGGAACATCCACATATGATGGGATGGCGCTTGCTCAAGCGATGATCGAATACATTCACGATCGCGTTGGTGCTAAAACGTTATTTAGTACCCACTATCATGAATTAACAGCGCTTGAACGACGATTGCCGCGTTTAAAAAATGTTCATGTTAGTGCAATTGAAGAAAATGGAACCGTCATCTTTTTGCATAAAATTAAAGAAGGTCCAGCGGATAAAAGTTATGGTATTCATGTAGCCCAATTAGCGAAGTTACCGTTAGATTTGATTCAAAGAGCGGAACAAATTTTACGTGAATTTGAAACAAATTCAACAGGTGTGGTGAAAGAAAATAGAGAAACGTTTGAGCAGTTAAGTATGTTTGAGGAGCAACACCACGAAGAGCGTTCGAGCGTATCGAAAAAAGAGAAAGAAGTGATCAAGCGCATTCAGTCTCTTCAGTTGCTTGATATGACACCACTTGAAGCGATGAATAAACTATATGAAATTCAAAAGCTATTAAAATGAAAGGAGGGAAATTGTGGGGAAAATTCGTAAGCTGGATGATGCGTTAGCAAATAAAATTGCGGCAGGAGAGGTTGTTGAGCGTCCAGCTTCTGTCGTGAAAGAACTTGTTGAAAATGCGATCGATGCCCATAGTACGATCATTGAAGTAGAGTTAGAAGAAGCGGGATTAGCGAAAATTCGCGTTGTTGACAATGGTGATGGATTAGAAGAGGAAGACTGTTTTTTAGCGTTCGAACGGCACGCAACGAGCAAAATTAAAGATGAGGCGGATTTATTTCGTATTCGTACGCTCGGTTTCAGAGGTGAAGCGTTGCCTAGTATTGCCTCTGTCTCGCATTTGGAACTGAAGACGAGCACAGGGGAAGGTCCGGGAACGTTGCTCGTTTTAAAAGGCGGAGAACTTGTACAAAATGGTCGGACGAGCAGTCGAAAAGGAACGGATATTACTGTTTCTCACTTATTTTTCAATACGCCCGCTCGCTTAAAATATATGAAAACGATTCATACGGAACTTGGACATGTTGTGGATGTGATGAATCGTTTAGCACTTGCTCATCCACATATTTCGTTTCGATTAACACATAATGGGAAGCAGCTGTTTTATACGAACGGAAATGGGGATGTGCGGCAAGTATTAGCAGCTATTTACGGATTTGATGTTGCGAAAAAAATGGTTGCGATTTATGCAGAAACGCTTGATTTTACGATTGATGGCTATGTTGCTTTACCTGAAGTGACACGCGCTTCCCGGAACTATATGACAACGATTGTAAATGGACGATATATTAAAAATTATCCGCTATATAAAGCGATTGAAGAAGGATATCACACGCTTCTTCCGATTGGACGGCATCCGATTGCATTTTTAAATATCGTCATGGATCCGCTTCTTGTAGATGTGAACGTTCATCCAGCGAAGTTGGAAGTGCGTTTTAGTAAAGAAGGAGAATTAAATGAACTTGTTCAACAAACGATCAGTCAAGCATTTCAAAAAAAGACGTTAATTCCTGAGGTAACGGCACCGCGAGTAGAAAAGCCGAAAACAGAGCAACAAACGTTTTCGTTTGAACATATCGTGAAAGAATCGCATATTGTTCCTCCACGTACAACAATTTCACATCATGAACAAGGAAAGAAAAAAGAAGAACGAATGGTGTTAGAGGAACGAGAAGAACGTGTTTACGAGAAGGATACGAAGCCGCTTGATGTCGAACCAATCGTTGAAAACAAACATGTAACAGATGAAACAAATCAAGAGCGCATTCCGCCATTATATCCGATTGGACAAATGCATGGGACGTATATTTTAGCTCAAAATGAAAATGGTTTGTATATTATTGACCAACATGCGGCACAAGAGCGGATCAAATACGAATATTTCCGTGAAAAATTAGCAACCGTGACAAATGAATTACAGCCGTTGCTTATCCCATTGACGCTTACTTATTCATCGAGCGAGTATGTACTGATCGAAAGCTATCGCGAACAGTTAGCTGCTTGCGGTGTGTTTTTAGAGCCATTTGGTCATAACAGTTTTATTGTTCGCTCTCATCCTCAATGGTTTCCAAAAGGGGAGGAAGCTACAATTATTGAGGAAATGATTAAGCAAGTGTTAGTGATGAAAAAAGTAGACATAAAGCAACTTCGCGAAAAAGCAGCAATAATGATGAGTTGTAAACAGTCGATTAAAGCGAATCAATTTTTGCGCAACGATGAAATATTTGCGTTGCTTGAATCGTTGCGTAAAACAAGCGATCCGTTTACATGTCCACACGGTCGTCCGATTATTATTCACTTTTCTACTTATGAATTAGAAAAAATGTTTAAACGAGTCATGTAAAAAGCGGATGTTTTTCATCCGCTTTCAAATAAAAATTTTTTAAAATGAGATGATAAAATGTACATCGTTTGTCTATAATAAATAAATGTGAATTAGCGCGGAAAGTAGTGGTATTTTATGGAAGAAAAAGTCGTTGTGTTACTTGGTCCAACGGCTGTAGGGAAAACAAAAATGAGCATAGAGTTGGCCAAGCGTTTACATGGAGAAATTATTAATGGAGACTCGATGCAAGTATATAAAGGATTAGATATTGGAACCGCTAAAATTCGTCAAGAAGAAATGGAAGGCGTGCCACATCATTTATTGAATATAAAGGAACCACATGAGTCTTTTTCTGTTGCAGAGTTTCAGACGCTTGCTCGCTCGCTCATTACAGATATAACAAAACGCGGAAAACTTCCGATCATCGTTGGGGGTACAGGGCTATATATTCAATCGGTGATTTACGATTATCAATTTTCAGATGCACCATCAAATGAAGCGTATCGCCAGTCGCTAGAACAATGTTCACCGATTGAACTTTACGAGCGACTCAAACAAATTGATCCACTAAGTGCGGAACGTATTCATCCGAATAACGTTCGTCGTGTCATTCGTGCATTAGAAATTTATCATTGCACAGGGAGAACAATGACAGAATGGCTAAAAGAACAAAAAAGAAAACTCGTGTATAACGCAGCACTCATTGGATTGACGATGGAACGTGAAAAACTATATGAACGCATTAATGAACGAGTAGATCAAATGATTGATCAAGGGCTGATTGAAGAAGTGAAACGATTGTATGAACAAGGTTTACGAGACTGTCAAGCGATTCAAGCGATCGGTTATAAAGAGCTATATGCATATTTAGATGGACAAATCACGCTTGAAGAGGCGATCGAACAGTTGAAACAAAACTCTCGTCGCTATGCGAAACGTCAGTTTACATGGTTTCGTAATCAAATGCCTGTTCAATGGTTTGACATGACTGATGATACAATGTTTGAAAGACGAGTAAATGAAATTTCGCATTACATAGAAGGAAAGTTTCACTTTGAGGCGAATATATAGACGTAATGTAGAGAGAAAAGAGGAGGACGAAGTAATGAAAAACACAATAAACATTCAAGACCAGTTTTTAAACCAATTGCGCAAGGAAGAAACGACGGTTACTGTCTTTTTACTCAATGGATTTCAATTGCGTGGTTTAGTAAAAGGATTTGACAATTTCACGGTACTATTAGAAGTAGATGGGAGACAACAATTAATTTATAAACATGCGATTTCTACGTTTGCACCTCAAAAAAATGTGAAAATTGAAATGGAGTAAGCCCAAATCGCTCACCATATCGGTGGGCGATTTTTTTTCGTTAGGCATTTGTCACGAAATAGGTGACAACAGCGTATATTGATAAAAGAAGCAACGATGAAGGAGAGGTGACGTCGCCTTGTCAGAGTTGACGATGAAGCAAACGAAAAGTCAAATTAATATCGTGCTTAATGCAAAAAACGTCAATTACTTATCGAAAGAAGAAACGACAAATCGAATTGATTATCATCAACATGCCGTGTTAAAAGAGATCCAAAAAGAACTCGATGAATTAGTCGGGTTAAATGAAGTGAAAAAATTAATTAAGGAAATTTACGCATGGTTATATATTAATAAAGCACGTCAAGCCAATGGATTAAAAGGGAATAAACAATCGCTTCATATGATTTTTAAAGGAAATCCTGGGACAGGGAAAACAACGGTGGCCCGTATTCTTGGAAAGTTATTTTTAGAAATGAACGTCCTATCTAAAGGACACTTTATTGAAGCAGAACGTGCAGACTTAGTTGGAGAATATATTGGACATACGGCGAATAAAACGCGCGATTTAATAAAAAAAGCGCGAGGTGGGATTTTATTTATTGACGAAGCGTATTCACTTGCACGCGGAGGAGAGAAAGATTTTGGAAAAGAAGCAATTGATACGTTAGTAAAAGGAATTGAAGATTTTTCGGATGATTTAGTCGTTATTTTAGCGGGATATCCAGCTGAAATGGATTATTTTTTGTCGTTAAATCCAGGATTACCTTCCCGCTTTCCGTTGATGCTCGAATTTCCTGATTACACAACGGAAGAGCTTGTACAAATTGCAAAACAAATGCTCCATATAAGAGAATACGAGCTTACTTCTGAAGCCGAGCGAAAGTTGCGCGAACATATTGAACAACTACTAGCTGGGGGATATCAAAGAAAATTTAGTAACGGTCGCTACATTCGAAATTTGATTGAAAAAGCAATTCGGAAACAAGCGGTACGTTTGTTGCATGAAGGGCGCTATGACAAAAAAGAACTGATGATCATAAGAGAGAGGGATTTAGTTGTTGAATAAATAGGGAAGGGAAACCTTCCTTTTTTATATTAGGAAAGAAGGGTTTCTTTTTTATTTGTAGAATATAATTTGAAAATAAAAAATATTATTTACATTAATAAAAAAGAGAAGGAGGGGTTTGTTTTGTATTTAACGATTGGTGAAGTGTTCACACAGACGGTAAGAAAGTTTCCGAAAAAAGAAGCGCTCGTGGATGTTCGTACAGGACTTCGCTATACGTACGAACAATGGGCAAAAGAAGTGGACAAACTTGCAAACGCTTTCTTAACAGCAGGGGTGCGAAAAGGAGATCGTGTATCGACCGTGTTATTTAATACGGCAGAGCTTGCAACCGCTTTTTTTGCGTGCGCGAAAATCGGCGCTGTCTTCAACCCGATTAATTTTCGCTTGCGACCAAAAGAAATCGCTTACATTTTAACGGATGCTACCCCAAAAATCGTACTATTTGAACAAGCGGTCGAACCACAAATCACAGCCATCCATCATGAATTTCCACACATTTCTTTTTGGATCATTGACGGACAAGTGCCAGCGTACGCTGCTTCTTACCACGAACAAATCCAACATGCAAGCGACGAACTTCCAGCAATCGACGTTTCCGAAAATGATTTGTATGCGATTATGTATACAAGCGGAACGACAGGGCGACCAAAAGGAGTGATGCATCGGCACCGCGACATGATTGAACAAAGCTTGATTTGCAATTCGGTCATGCGCATTCGTGAAACAGAGCGTGGGCTTGTTACCGCCCCAATGTTCCATTGCGCAGAATTGCATTGCTGCTTCCTCCCGCGCGTTCACGCAGGCGCAACGAACGTCATCGTTCACCATTTTGACCCGAAACAAGTATTAACCGTCATCGAACAAGAGCGCATTACCGTGTTATTTGCCGCACCGACGATGTGGAATATGCTTTTGCAAGAAAAATTGTCAGATTACGATTTATCCTCACTTCGCATCGGGTTGTACGGAGCGGCTCCGATGGCGCCAGTGCTTGTGAAAGAATGTAAAGAACGGTTAGGCATTGACTTAATTCAAGCATACGGCATGACGGAAATGGGCCCAGCGGTGACTTTCTTATACGAAGATGAACAGTTAACGAAAGCAGGATCTGCCGGACGCGCATGCTTAAACCACGAAATTCGCATCGTCAAACCGCGCGAAGACGGACCGTCTGATCCGGAGGACATATTGCCGCCAAGGGCAGTCGGTGAGATTATCGTCAAAGGCCCATGCATGATGGTCGGCTACTACAACCGCGAAGATGCGACGGAAAAAGCGATGTATAAAGGCTGGTATCATTCTGGCGATTTAGGCTATATGGATGAAGACGGATATTTATATGTTGCCGACCGCGTCGACGACATGATTATTAGCGGCGGTGAAAACGTCTATCCGCGAGAAGTAGAGGACGTGCTTTATGAACATGAAGGCGTGCTTGATGTTGCAGTGCTTGGCGAGCCGGATGCGCTATGGGGAGAAAAAGTCGTTGCATTTGTTGTGAAAAAGGATCCACAGCTTACCGAGGAACAGTTAGAGGCGTTTTGCAAACAAAGCGATAAGCTCGCTCCGTATAAACGGCCGCGTGCCTACTATTTTGTCGACGCATTGCCACGCAATGCGAGCGGGAAAATCCAAAAATTTTTGTTGCGCGAGCAAATGAAAAACATGGCGCAATCATAGGGTGGTGACAACATGGCAACGTATTTGCACGAAGAACATCACATTTTTCGTGAGGCGTTCCGTAAATTTTTGCAAAAAGAAGCGTATTCGTTTTATGCTGACTGGGAAAAACAAGGAATCATTCCGCGTGAGTTTTGGCGGAAAATGGGGGATAACGGGTTTCTTTGTCCGTGGGTAGACGAAACGTACGGTGGATTTAGTGCGGACTTTGGCTATTCGGTCGTGATAAATGAAGAATTAGAAAAGGTAGGATCAAGCCTTGTCGGTATCGGCTTGCATAACGATATCGTCGTTCCGTATATCGCATCATATGGAACAGACGAGCAGAAGAAAAAATGGCTGCCAAAATGCGTGTCTGGGGAAATCATTACCGCTATTGCGATGACTGAACCAGGGGCAGGTTCTGATTTGGCGGGCATTTCGACAACGGCGGTAAAACAAGGCGACTACTATATCGTCAACGGGCAAAAAACATTTATTACAAACGGCATTCATGCGGATTTAGTGATTGTCGTCTGCAAAACGGACCTAAGTGCAACCCCGCCGCATAAAGGCATAAGTCTTCTTGTCGTTGAACGAGGAACACCGGGATTTACACGCGGTCGGAAGCTCGAAAAAGTTGGATTGCATGCTCAAGATACAGCCGAGTTATTCTTTAGCGATGCAAAAGTTCCAGCAGAGAACTTGCTCGGGGAAGAAGGAAAAGGATTTTACTATTTGATGGAAAAATTGCAGCAAGAGCGCCTTATTGTCGCCATCGCTGCGCAAACAGCAGCAGAAAGGATGTTTGACTTAACGAAACGATATGTGAAAGAGCGTACGGCGTTTGGGAAAACGATTAGCCAATTTCAAACGGTTCAGTTTCGGCTTGCGGAAATGGCGACGGAAATTGCATTAGGGCGTGCGTTTCTCGATGATGTTATCGAGCAACATATTGCGAGGAAAGACGTCGTAGCGAACGTATCGATGGCGAAATGGTGGATTACGGAAATGGCAAAGCGTGTCTCTTCTGAAGGCATGCAGCTTCACGGAGGATATGGTTATATGGAAGAATATGAGATTGCAAGACGCTATCGCGACATTCCGGTTAGCACCATTTATGCCGGAACGAATGAAGTAATGAAGATGATCATCGCGAAACATCTTGGGCTTTAGGGGGGGTTTGTTGCTTGACGGAATTAAAGTCATTGATTTTTCCCATTATCTTCCCGGTCCGTTTGCAAGCCTTCGTTTAGCAGACTTAGGCGCGGAAGTTGTGAAAATTGAGCCAAAAACAGGGGATATGATGCGGAAGCTTACTGATGACTGCATTTTTGAAGCGAACAATAAAAATAAACGAAGCATTGCCGTCGATTTAAAAAACGTGCAAGATGCCGATGCCGTTCGGCAGCTCATTAGCCAAGCGGACGTCGTTATTGAAAGTTTCCGTCCGGGGGTGATGAGGCGGCTCAGATTAAGTTACGAAGATGTGTATGCCCTCAACCCATCGATCGTTTACTGTTCGATCAGCGGCTACGGACAGCATAGTCGCTATGCGTCATTCGGAAGTCATGATTTAAACTATATGGCGTTAACAGGCATGCTCGCTCAATTCAAAGATGAAAGTGGCCGTCCTGTTCATCCAACGATTACGCTTGCTGATTTCATTGGTAGCATCCATGCTGTCGAACAAATTGTCTCTGCGTTATACGCTCGCGAGCGAATGGGGAAAGGGAGATACATTGACCTTTCGCTCGTCGATGGCCTACTTTCGATGATGACGAACCACATTGTGCTGGAGCATCATACCGGACAAAAAAACGGCATTCCAATATTAGCTGGCACAGTCGTGTCATACCATTTGTACGAAACGAAAGACGGTCGCTATATGGCGCTTGCGGCGCTTGAAGCGCACTTTTGGCGCAATTTTTGCGCTGCAGTTGGCAAGTTCGAATGGTATGAAGGACATTTATCGGCAGCTTGTGACGATAATTCTTTGTTTCTTGACATGAAACAATTGTTTCGCATGAAAACGTTTCAACAATGGATCGCTTTTTCAGAACAAGTCGATTGTTGCTTAACGCCAGTATTAGAAACGGATGAAGTGAAAACTCAATTTGCAAATAACGCGTACCGAAAGATGATCCATATCAATAACGACCAAATGGAAGTAGCAACTCGCTATGATGAACATTTTTTACGAAGCGCACACGTGCGCCAAAAGTCAATGAACACGAACATCTTTTATTGACGAAGGGGAGTGATCGAGAATGATGAACGTTCCATTAAATATTGCGACAATGCTTGAACGGGCAGAACGGTTTTTTCCGAAAAAACAAGTCATTTCGCGGATGAAGAATGGTCTTGTCCGCCATACGTATCAAGAAATTGGTGAACGGACGAGAAAGCTTGCTAGTGCATTACGAACGCTTGGTGTCAATACAGGCGACCGCGTCGGTACGTTCGCCTGGAACCATCATCGCCATTTAGAAGCGTATTTTGCGATTCCAGGCATCGGAGCGGTGTTGCATACGATCAATATTCGCTTGTCGCCGCAACATATCGCCTATATTATTAATCATGCAAACGACCGTGTACTACTGATTGATGACGACTTGCTACCGATCATTGAACGAGTGCAAGACGAAATAAACGTCGAAGCGTTTATCATTATGACTGATGATCCGATGCTTCCAGAAACGACGCTTGCTCCTGTTTACCATTATGAAGAATTGCTACAACAAGCTGAGCCGATTTCATTTGTCAAAGATCTCGACGAGCATCACCCTGCTGGGATGTGTTATACGTCTGCGACAACTGGAAATCCGAAAGGTGTGTTGTACTCTCATCGCGGCATCGTTCTCCATAGCATGGCGCTAGGGCTTGCAGATAGTGCCGCATTGTCGGAATCGGATGTGGCGCTTCCAGTCGTGCCGATGTTCCATGCGAATGCGTGGGGCTTGCCGTTTGCAGCGGTTTGGTTCGGGACGACGCTTGTCATGCCGGGGGCGGCATTTACGCCGAAAATATTAGCCGAGCTGATGGAACAGGAGAAAGTGACCCTCGCTGCCGGTGTGCCGACTGTTTGGCTTGGGTTATTGAACGAGTTGGAGAAAGGTTTATATGACTTACGCAGCGTGACGCGCATTTTATGTGGCGGCTCAGCAGCGCCAAAAGGAATGATTCGCGCCTTTGAAGAAAAATACGGCATTCCGTTTGTACACGCTTACGGCATGACAGAAACGAGCCCGCTGGTCGTCTTATCGCGTTTAAAAAGCTACCAGCAGCACGTATCGAACGAAGAAAAATTGGACATTCGTGCGAAACAAGGATTTCTTGTCCCTGGAGTAGAAATGAAAGTGATTGGAAAAGACGGCGAAGTGGCGTGGGACGGAACGGAAATGGGCGAACTATGCTTGCGCGGCCCGTGGATTGCCGATGAATATTATAACGACGAGCGAAGCAAAGACGCGTTTCGCGATGGGTGGTTATATACAGGGGATGTTGTCACCGTCGATGAAGAAGGGTTTATTAAAATCGTTGACCGTACAAAAGACGTCATTAAAAGCGGCGGCGAATGGATTTCGTCTGTCGATTTAGAAAATGCCTTGATGGCGCACGAAGCAGTGTTTGAAGCGGCCGTCGTGGCAGTTCCGCACCCGCAGTGGCAAGAGCGCCCGATCGCTTGCGTCGTAGTAAAGGAAGGAAAAAGCGTGACAAAAGAGGAACTATACGACTTTTTACGGCCGCAATTTGCGAAATGGTGGCTGCCAGATGAAATTGTCTTTATGAACGAAATTCCGAAAACGAGTGTCGGGAAATTTTTAAAAATGAAATTGCGTGAGCAGTTGCGCGATTATTTTACAAACGTTCAATAGGAGGAGTAACGATGCAAATAATGGCGGTCATCGGTGCTGGCTTAATGGGAAGCGGTATCGCCCAATCACTAGCGATGGGCGGGAAAATCGTTTATTTATACGATATTTCTGAAGCGGCGCTTAAAAAAGGAATGCAAGCCATTCAAAAAAGCCTTGCCCGTTTTGTAAAATCTGGGAAATTACAGGAACAAGAGGCAACGGCTGCTCTTGCTCGCATTCAACCTAAAACGGACTTGCACGAAGCAGTAAAAGAAGCGGACGTTGTCATTGAAGCCGTTCCAGAACATTTGTCGCTCAAAAAGCAAGTGTTTGAACAGCTTGACCGTTATGCGAAACAAGAGGCGATTTTAGCGACCAATACGTCGGAATTAAGCGTTACCGCGATTGCCGCTGCGACCAAACGCCCGAGCCGAGTTGTCGGCATGCATTGGTTTAATCCGGCGCCAGTCATGAAGCTCATTGAAATCGTAAAAGGGGTAGAAACATCGAAACAAACGATTGAAGCAATTCAACAATTATCGGAAGAAATCGGCAAAGAAACAGTTATCGTAAAAGATATGCAAGGATTTGTGACAACACGGGCGTTAGCGGCGCATATGTTGGAATGCATTCGCATGTATGAAGAAGGGATCGCTTCCGCAGAGCATATCGACAAAGCGATTCGCCTAGGGCTGAATTACCCGATGGGCCCGCTTGAACTTGCCGATTTAGTCGGGTTAGATACGATGTTGTTTGTCAGCGAAAATATGACGGAAGCATATGGCGACCGATTCCGCCCGCCACAAACGCTTCGCAAACTTGTAGAAGCAGGGCATCTCGGCCAAAAAACAGGCAAAGGATTTTATACGTACGAATGAAAGAAGGGAAAGATATGCGGGAAGTGGTGATTGTCGAAGCGGTACGCACCCCTGTCGGCAAACGAAACGGGGTGTTTCGTGACAAACATCCTGTTCATTTAGCGGCAATTGTGCTTGATGAAGTTGTCAAGCGTGCTGGGGTGGAAAAACAAGTAATTGAAGACATCGTCATGGGCTGCGTAACGCCGATTGGCGAACAAGGCTACAATATCGGGAGATTAGCAGCATTAGAGGCAGGATTTCCCGTGGAAGTGCCGGCGGTGCAAATCAATCGGATGTGCGGCTCCGGCCAGCAATCGATCCATTTTGCCGCTCAAGAAATTAAATCAGGCGATATGGACATCACGATTGCAGCTGGTGTGGAAAGTATGACGAAAGTGCCGATTTTAAGCGACGGAAACGAGCGGACGATTCCACCGTCGCTTCATGAAAAATACGAATTCGTCCACCAAGGCATTTCTGCGGAATTGATTGCCGAAAAATACGGATTGACGAGAGAACAGTTAGATGCATATGCGTACGAAAGCCACCAGCGGGCGCTTCGGGCGCAAGCAGAAGGTTGGTTTACCGAAGAAATTGTGCCCGTCAATGGGCTTGATAAAGACGGCAACGACATCATCGTAACAGCTGATGAAGGACCGCGCCAAGATACATCGCTTGAAGCGCTAGCGGCGTTGAAGCCCGTTTTTAAACAAAACGGGAACATTACTGCCGGCAATGCGAGCCAAATGAGTGACGGTGCAGCCGCGGTGCTATTGATGGAGCGCGAAACAGCGCTTCGCCTCGGCTTGAAGCCAAAAGCAAAAATCGTTGCCCAAACGGTCGTCGGCTCCGACCCGACATACATGCTTGACGGTGTCATTCCGGCGACGAAAAAAGTATTGCAAAAAGCGAACCTCACGATTGACGATATCGACCTTGTCGAGATTAACGAAGCGTTCGCATCTGTCGTCCTCGCTTGGCAAAAAGAAATTGGTGCCCCGCTTTCGAAAGTGAACGTCAACGGTGGTGCCATCGCCTTAGGTCACCCGCTCGGCGCAACGGGCGCCAAACTCATGACATCGCTCGTTCACGAACTCGAACGACGAAAGGGGCGTTACGGCTTATTAACAATTTGCATAGGACACGGCATGGCAACCGCGACCATTGTGGAGAGATGGGAAGGATAAAAAAGCAGGAGCCTCCTTTGAGGTCTCCTGCTTTAGTTGTTTGTTTTTAACGATTTATTCGGCAATTTCCAGTTGTATGTATACGATAAAATGCGCAATGTCGCAACGACAATAAACAATACATACAAGCTAATTGGAGAATGTGCGATGCCGGTTCCGACCGCAACGCCCGCTAAAATCGCCCAAACAGCATAAATTTCATCACGCAATACGAGAGGTTTTCTTCCTGCTAATACATCGCGAATCATTCCGCCTCCACTTCCAGTCAATACAGCAGCAACAATGACTGCACTTAACGGGCGATTCATTTGAACAGCATATAATGCTCCTTGAATGGCGAAGGCTGACAATCCGAGAGCATCAAAAAAGTTTCCCCAACGTTGCCAATGTGGTAGCATTTTGTGTGGAAACAAATAGACAATAGTCATCGCGATAAACGCGATGAAAAAAAGTGTTTGCTGTTGCCAAAGGACAGATACAGGTACGCCAATTAATACGTTGCGTACAGCACCGCCACCGAATGCGGTTACAATTCCGAGAATGTATACACCTAAAATATCGTATTCCTCTTCCATAGCGACAATCGCTCCGCTAATCGCAAAAGCAACTGTGCCAATCATACTTAATACTTCCCAAGTCATGATCGTAATCCTTTCTGTTATGTAACATTACGTTAAAATTTTATGTGTAAAATATGAAAAAATCAATGATCATTTTTCAGTCATAGCACTTTTAAATGAGATTTGTTATGATGGGAACAGATGTTCAATAGGAAAGAGGGGAAATATGGAAAAGGAACGAGTCATTATTGTTGGATGTCAATTGCCACATGTTGATGATGAACGATTTTCGTATTCGCTAGAAGAGCTTGTTTCGCTCGTTCATACAGCAAATGGCGAGGTAGTCATCACCCTTACGCAAAAACGGGACACGATTCACCCGGCTACATATATCGGAAAAGGAAAAGTCGACGAGCTCGTGCGTCTTGTCGAACAATTTGAGCCAGATGTCGTCATTTTTAATGACGAGCTGTCGCCAAGCCAAAACCGTAACTTAACAAAGTTGTTAAACGTACGCGTCATTGACCGGACGCAGCTTATTTTAGACATTTTCGCAAGCCGTGCGCGCTCCAAAGAAGGGAAATTGCAAGTCGAGCTTGCCCAATTGCAATACATTTTGCCGCGCTTAAGTGGACAAGGCGCAGCACTTTCCCGATTAGGTGGTGGAATTGGAACGAGAGGACCGGGGGAAACGAAGCTTGAAACAGATCGCCGTCATATTCGCCGCCGCATCGATGAAATTAAAGCGCAACTAAAAGTCATTGTCGAACATCGCGAACGCTATCGCGAGCGGCGGAAGAAAAATGCGGTGTTTCAAATCGCGCTCATCGGCTATACGAACGCTGGCAAATCAACGCTTTTTAACTGCCTAACGAATGCGGATGCGTTTGAAGAAAATTTATTGTTTGCTACACTAGATCCGCTCACGAGAAAACTTGTGCTGCCAAGCGGTTATACCGCGCTGTTGACGGACACGGTCGGCTTCATTCAAGACTTGCCGACAACGCTCGTCGCGGCGTTTCGTTCGACGCTAGAGGAAGTGAAAGAAGCCGATTTTATTTTACATATTGTCGATTCATCGAATCCGGATTATATTCAACATGAACAAACAGTTTATCGCTTGCTCGAAGAATTGGAGGCGACGACGATTCCAATTGCGACGATTTATAACAAACGAGACATTGTCCTTCCAAGCTTTGTCCCAAGCCCGAAAACCGATTATATGTTAGTGAGTGCGTTTCATGAACAAGACGTTCAAAAACTGCGCCAGTTTATCGAAGAAAAAATAACTGAAGCAATGGAGCGTTACGACGTGACGATTCCAGCATTTGAAGGAAAATTGCTTGCACAGCTAAAAGCAGAAACGATTGTGCGACACATGCACTACAATGAACAAAGGGGTATGTATGAATGCAGCGGCTACTTATTGCGAGAACATCCTCTTTTGTTACAACTAAGAACATATCAAAAATAGAAAGGGTTTTTTTATGTTTCAACATTTAACACATGGAGAAATGATTTCTGCACTCGTTAAAGAAATTGAAGCACAAATTGCGCCGATTCATCGGGCGATTGACGAGCGCATTGACTACAATCAATATCGCGTACTACAAAGCTTTCGCCGTCATCAAGTAAGCGACGCACATTTTATTCCGTCGACAGGATATGGCTATGATGACATTGGACGCGACACGCTTGAAAAAGTGTATGCGGACGTATTCGGCGGGGAAGCGGCGCTCGTTCGTCCACAAATTATTTCTGGTACGCACGCGATTACAATTGCCTTATTCGGTATTTTACGTCCGGGTGATGAACTTTTGTACATTACCGGCAAACCGTACGATACGCTAGAAGAAATTGTCGGCATTCGCGGCAAAGGAATTGGTTCATTAAAAGAGTTTCATATCGGCTACAACAGCGTACCCCTTACAAACGAAGGAAAAGTCGATTTTGCAGCGGTCAAACAAGCAATCAATGAACGAACGAAAATGATCGGCATTCAACGCTCCAAAGGGTATGACCCACGCCCGTCGTTTACTATTGCTGAAATTAAAGAAATGATTGATTTTGTAAAAGCAATGAAACAAGACGTTGTCGTTTTTGTCGATAACTGTTATGGTGAATTTGTCGAAGAACAAGAGCCGTGCCATGTCGGTGCTGATTTAATCGCTGGTTCGCTCATTAAAAATCCTGGGGGTGGATTAGCGAAAACAGGAGGATATCTCGTTGGTAAACGCGAATATATTGAGATGTGTGCATACCGAATGACATCACCGGGAATTGGGGCAGAAGCGGGCGCCTCGTTATACAGTTTACAAGAAATGTATCAAGGTTTTTTCTTAGCGCCACATGTCGTCGGACAAGCGTTGAAAGGGGCGGTCTTTACGGCAGCGATGCTCGAACGCATCGGCATGAATACGTACCCGACATGGAACGCTACACGTACGGATTTAATTCAATCGGTACAATTTGACGATGCAGAGCAAATGATTGCGTTTTGTCAAGCAATTCAATTTGCCTCACCGGTCAATGCGCACTTTACTCCATATCCGAACTATATGCCAGGATATGAAGATGACGTCATTATGGCGGCAGGCACATTTATTCAAGGGGCAAGTATTGAGCTATCAGCCGATGGACCCATTCGTCCGCCATATGTTGCATACGTGCAAGGGGGATTGACGTACTCACACGTTAAAATTGCTGTTTGTATCGCGATTGATCGGTTGCTTGAGAAACAATTAATTAAATTATAAAATATTTTCAGAAAAAACATGTGATAAAATGTAACGTGTTGTTGACATATAAAATAACATAGAATAGAATAGAAATACGTATTACGTAAGGAGGGGTCGACATGAATAGTCACATTCGTCGCTCCATGCCGTTATTTCCTATCGGTATCGTTATGCAGCTAACGGATTTATCAGCGCGACAAATTCGCTATTATGAGGAACACGGTCTCGTTTCACCTGCGCGAACAGAAGGCAATCGTCGGTTATTTTCGTTTAATGACGTGGATCGCTTGCTCGAAATTAAAGATTTAATTGAACAAGGTGTTAATTTAGCAGGCATTAAACAAATTTTTGCTTCACGTCAACAACAGCATGCAGACACACCTGTCGCGCCAAAAGTAGTGAAACAAGATTTATCCGAAGCAGAATTACGCAAACTGTTACGTGCTGAATTAATGGAAGCGGGGCGTTTGAATCGTGCCTCACTTCGTCAAGGGGATATCGCTCGCTTTTTCCATTAAAATTTATGTTTTTTACACAAATGATCTTTTTATTTTGGGGGAGGAATATGTAATGGCTAAGTACACAAAAGAAGATATTTTTCGTATTGTAAAGGAAGAAAATGTAAAGTATATTCGTTTACAGTTTACGGACATTCTTGGCACGATTAAAAACGTCGAAATCCCTGTAAGCCAACTACAAAAAGCGCTCGATAATAAAATGATGTTTGACGGATCGTCAATTGAAGGATTTGTCCGTATTGAAGAATCAGATATGTACTTATATCCTGATTTAGATACATTTGTTATTTTCCCGTGGACAGCCGAAAAGGGAAAAGTAGCTCGTTTCATTTGTGACATTTACAATCCAGATGGCACACCATTTGAAGGTTGCCCTCGTTATAATTTAAAACGCGTATTGAAACAAATGGAAGAGCTCGGATTTACAGAGTTTAACCTAGGCCCAGAGCCAGAGTTTTTCTTATTCAAGTTAGATGAAAAAGGGGAGCCGACGTTAGAGTTAAACGATAATGGCGGTTACTTCGATTTAGCACCAACGGATTTAGGTGAAAACTGCCGTCGTGATATCGTATTAGAGCTAGAAGAGATGGGTTTTGAAATTGAAGCCTCTCACCATGAAGTCGCACCGGGCCAACATGAAATTGACTTCAAGTATGCCAATGCTGTAAAAGCGTGCGATGACATTCAAACCTTTAAACTTGTTGTAAAAACAGTAGCACGCAAACACGGTTTACATGCGACATTTATGCCAAAACCTCTCTTTGGTGTAAACGGCTCGGGCATGCATTGCAACTTATCGCTCTTTAAAAATGGTGAAAATGCCTTTTTTGATCCGAATGGTCAATTGCAACTAAGCGAAACAGCATTGCAGTTTATTGCGGGTGTGTTAAAGCATGCTCCAAACTTTACAGCGGTAACAAACCCAACAGTGAACTCATATAAGCGTCTTGTTCCGGGCTATGAAGCACCTTGTTACGTTGCATGGTCAGCACGCAACCGTAGTCCAT
Organism: Anoxybacillus thermarum; assembly: GCF_000836725.1. GTDB lineage: Bacteria > Bacillota > Bacilli > Bacillales > Anoxybacillaceae > Anoxybacillus > Anoxybacillus thermarum. The sequence goes on from NZ_JXTH01000023.1 coordinate 19,535, forward strand.
TAATACGTATCCCGGCATCACGTGGCATGAGCACGCGTATTGAAGTGCGTAGTGTAGACCCAGCGGCAAATCCGTACTTAGCAATGGCTGTATTGTTGGCTGCTGGATTAGACGGCATTAAAAATAAATTGACACCGCCAGCACCGGTTGATAGAAACATTTATGTGATGACGAAAGAAGAGCGTTTAGAAGAAGGTATTGTTGATTTGCCTGCAACATTAGCGGAAGCGCTCGAAAACTTAAAATCCGATGAAGTAATCGTAAATGCACTTGGTAAACATTTATTTGAACATTTCGTTGAAGCAAAAGAAATTGAATGGGATATGTTCCGCACAGCGGTACATCCGTGGGAACGCGAACAATATATGAGCCTTTACTAAAAATACTAAAAAAGCTAACGGTTTTTCCGTTAGCTTTTTTAATGAATTGAGCGGTATACGCCAATCACTTTTCCTAAAATCATTGCATTCGAAACAATGATCGGCTCCATGGATGAATTTTCAGGTTGCAAGCGAATATGGTCTTTCTCTTTAAAGAAGCGTTTGACGGTTGCTTCGTTTTCTTCTGTCATCGCTACAACGATATCTCCGTTATTAGCCGTTTGTTGTTGACGGACAATCACATAGTCTCCGTCTAAAATACCAGCCTCAATCATACTTTCTCCGACAATTTGTAACATAAATACTTGGTCATCTGGTGAGACGAATCGTTCTGGAAGAGGGAAATATTCTTCAATGTTTTCGATTGCGGTAATCGGTTGTCCAGCTGTTACTTTTCCGACAATTGGAACGTTGACGACGTTTGTCTTTGGGATGGATTCGTACTCGTCCAAAATTTCAATGGCGCGTGGTTTTGTTGGATCACGTCGAATGAAGCCTTTGCTTTCTAAACGAGCGAGATGACCATGAACGGTCGAACTTGATGCTAAACCGACTGCTTCTCCAATTTCCCTCACTGATGGTGGATACCCTTTTGTGCGTACTTCTTGTTTAATGAAATCTAATATTTGTTGTTGTCGTTTTGATAATTTCGCCATTCTTATACACCTCTTCCTTTTCAACTTTGCCCATATTATAACATAATTTTTGTTTTGAACACAAACATAAGTTCGAAAACATAGTTGACACGAACAGAAGTTCTCGTTATTATAAAAACAAACAAACGTTCTGTTTTTAGGGGGTAGAAGGTATGAGGAAAATACATTATGTCGTGATGTTTTTATTTAGTGTATTGTTTGTTTGGGCGTTTTTGCACGTCACACAATCGGTTGATAAACAGAAATATGTTGAGATTACTGTGTCAGCTGGTGATACGTTATGGGAGCTTGCGGACAAATACAAACATGAACATCAATTGTCCCATGAACAATTCATTCAATGGGTAATGTCAGTAAACAATCGTTCAGACGAACGATTAATCATTGGTGAGAAAATTGTTATTCCTGTGTTAAAATCAAATAGCGAAAATCGGCTTGTTGCGAATAGACCGTAAAGAAAGGGATGACGAATGAACGCCATTATTTATTGTCGTGTAAGTACAACGAAAGAAACGCAAGAAACATCGTTACAAAGACAAAAAGAAGAGTTAGAACAGCTTGCGGCGGAATACGAAATGAATGTTGTCAAAATTATTCAAGAGCAAGCAAGCGGTTATGACATCGAACGGGAAGGGATTATGGAGTTGCTTGATACGATCAAGCAACATCCCATTGATGTCGTTCTCGTACAAGATGAGACAAGACTTGGACGTGGGAATGCAAAAATTGCTCTCCTTCGTTGTTTACAAAAAGAAGGTATTCGGGTGTATACGGTGAGCCATCGAGGGGAGCTTCAGCTATCAGAAGCCGATTCGATGGTGTTAGAAATCATTAGCATTGTAGAAGAGTATCAAAGGAAAATACATAATTTAAAAATTAAACGTGGGATGCAGCGAGCTGTTCAAAACGGCTATCGACCAGAAAACAATTTGCGCAACGTAGGTGAACACGCTGGACGTGATCGAAAAGATGTACCAATTGAAGACATTATTCGGTTGCGTCAAAATCGCTTAACGTTCGCTGAGATTGCTGCAACGCTTCGTTCGTTTGGTTATGATGTATCAAAAGCGACCGTGCATCGACGATACAAAGAATATGAGCAACTTGTCAACAATGAAAAATTTTTGTATGATGATACGGACGAGAAGTAAATACAAAAGGATGAGGCTAAATGTTATCTCCTGAGAAAATAGCAAGAATTAATGCGTTAGCTAAAAAAGCAAAAATGGAAGGTCTTACGGCTGAAGAAAAACAAGAACAGCTTCAACTTCGCACAGAGTATATTGCTGCGTTTCGTGCGTCGATGATCGAAACATTGCATCACGTAAAAGTCATTGATCCAAACGGAAATGATGTCACTCCAAAAAAATTAAAAGATAGTAAGAAAAAACGAATGCATTAATATGCGCATGATGGAGAACATACTGATAGATGTTCTCTTTTTTTCGTTAGTTTGTCAAAAAAAATGTTGTGAAGCATTGTACATTTTACGAACTTTTCTATATCATAAAAGGTGAGAATGTTTGCAAATGAAAGGATGAAGATGATGACACACTCTATTGAACAATTATCGATTGCAGCGATTCGTACGTTGTCGATTGATGCAATTGAAAAAGCAAATTCAGGTCACCCAGGAATGCCGATGGGGGCTGCGCCAATGGCGTATACATTATGGACGAAGTTTATGAACCATAATCCGCGCAATCCAAAATGGTTCAATCGCGATCGTTTTGTATTATCAGCAGGACACGGTTCGATGCTACTGTATAGCTTGCTTCATTTAAGTGGTTATGACGTTACAATGGAAGACATTAAACAGTTTCGCCAATGGGGGAGTAAAACACCAGGCCATCCGGAATACGGTCATACACCAGGTGTAGAAGCAACAACGGGACCACTTGGGCAAGGAATTGCGATGGCTGTCGGAATGGCGATGGCGGAACGTCATTTAGCAGCTACATATAACAAAGACCAGTTCGAAATGATTAACCACTTTACATATGCAATTTGTGGTGACGGTGACTTGATGGAAGGAGTTTCTGCAGAAGCTGCTTCGTTAGCAGGTCACTTAAAGCTTGGACGCCTCATCGTTCTTTATGATTCGAATGATATTTCACTTGATGGCGAATTGCATCTTTCTTTCTCTGAAAGTGTAGAGCAACGGTTCAAAGCGTACGGGTGGCAATACATTCGTGTAGAAGACGGCAATAACATTGAAGAAATTGCTCAAGCTATTGCTGAAGCTCAAAAAGATTTAGAACGCCCAACATTAATTGAAGTGAAAACAACGATTGGTTATGGCTCACCAAACAAAGCAGGAACAGCCGATGTGCACGGTGCTCCACTTGGGAAAGATGAAATTAAGTTAACGAAAGAAGCATATAATTGGACGTTTGAAGAAGACTTTTACGTTCCAGATGAAGTGTATGCTCATTTTGAAAAAGTAGTGAAAGAAGCGGGAGAGAAAAAAGAAGCGGAATGGAACGCTTTATTTGCTGAATATGAGAAGGCGTATCCAGACTTAGCAAAACAATTACGCATGGCGATTGACGGTAAACTTCCTGAGGGCTGGGAAAAAGCATTACCGATATATGCAGAAGGAAAAAGTTTAGCAACACGCGCTTCTTCTGGGGAAGTATTGAATGCCATCGCAAAAGTTGTACCGCAATTTTTAGGTGGATCTGCGGACTTAGCCGGTTCAAACAAAACGTTAATTAAAGGGGCAGGAGACTTCTTGCCAAGCAGCTATGCAGGTCGCAATATTTGGTTTGGCGTCCGTGAATTTGCGATGGGGGCTGCGTTAAATGGCATGGCGCTTCACGGCGGTGTGAAAGTGTACGGTGGTACGTTCTTCGTCTTTTCAGACTATTTACGTCCAGCCATTCGACTTGCTGCGCTGATGGGATTGCCTGTCACATATGTATTTACGCATGATAGCATCGCTGTCGGTGAAGATGGTCCAACGCATGAGCCAATTGAACAACTTGCCTCCTTACGAGCAATGCCAAATGTATGTGTCATTCGTCCGGCAGATGCAAATGAGACGGCTGCTGCATGGCGGTTGGCTTTGGAATCGACAGATCGTCCGACTGCTCTTGTGTTGACACGTCAAAACCTTCCTACGCTAGCGACGACAGCTGAGCGCGCTTATGAAGGGGTGAAAAAAGGAGCATATGTTGTTTCTGAAGCCCAAGGAGAAGTACAAGCATTATTGTTAGCATCCGGTTCAGAAGTTAGCTTAGCTGTAGAGGCACAGAAAGCGTTAGCGAATGAAGGCATTCATGTTTCAGTTGTAAGCATGCCTTCATGGGATCGTTTTGAAGCGCAAACAGCTGATTACAAAGAAAGTGTGATTCCAAAGTATGTAAAAAAACGCCTTGCAATTGAAATGGGCGCATCTCTTGGTTGGGAGAGATATACAGGAGATGAAGGAGATATTTTAGCTATTGATCGCTTCGGGGCTTCTGCACCTGGAGAAAAAATTATGCAGGAATATGGATTTACAGTGGAAAATGTCGTTGCACGTGTCAAATCATTGCTAAATAAATAATAAAACGGGGAGATGCACTCCCCGTTTTATTATCGAATAAAGATTTTTTACTGAACGTATTGTACAAACCGTCATTGTTTAGTATAGTGTAATGTAGACAACATGAAGGAGGAAAAAATATGTGGGAAATGATTTTAGTAGGCATTGTAGCGCTTGCTGCCGGCGTTGCGCTTGGATTTTTTATTGCGCGTAAAACAATGATGAGCTACTTGAAGAAAAATCCACCGATTAATGAACAAATGATTCGAATGATGATGATGCAAATGGGCATGACTCCATCGCAAAAGAAAATCAATCAAATGATGAAAGCAATGAACAATCAATTAAAATAAAAGGCAAGGCACTCCGCAACGAGTGTCTTTTTTAGCACGAGAAGAAGCTGTTGCTCATATTTGTATTTTTTTGATAAAATATAGGCAAGTGAAGAAGAAATGGAGTGTCAATGATATGGACATTCAACTGTTTGTTGCGTTTGGAGCGGGTGTACTTTCGTTTATTTCCCCGTGCTGTTTGCCGCTTTATCCAGCTTTTTTATCATATATCACAGGAATGTCGGTTAGCGATTTAAAATCCGATTATGCGTTGTTGCAAAGAAGAAGTTTGTTACATACGTTATTTTTTTTGCTCGGATTTTCATTTATTTTTATTGCTATCGGTTTTGGTACGTCGATGCTCGGACAATTTTTCCAGACATACCAAGATCTCATTCGTCAAATTGGTGCAATATTGATGGTGTTTTTCGGGTTTGTCATTATCGGAATTTTTAAACCGAGGTTTTTAATGACTGATCGTCGTTTATCCTTTCAACATCGTCCATCTGGTTACATCGGTTCTTTTCTTATTGGTATGGCATTCGCTGCTGGTTGGACGCCATGTACGGGTCCAATTTTAGTGTCGGTTATTGCCTTAGCGGCGACGAATCCGAGTTTAGGTGTTGTTTATATGACAGCCTATTCACTTGGCTTTGCTTTGCCGTTTTTGTTCTTATCTTTTTTTATCGGAAAAATGGGGTGGATTCGAAAACATCATGTCAAGTTAATGAAAATCGGCGGATATGTCATGGTAGGGATGGGTGTCGTATTATTTTTTGATTGGATGACGAAAATTACAATTTATGTGACAAATATATTTGGTGGTTTTACAGGTTTTTAGTTTTTAAAGGTGTGGAGGGGAAGGAAATGGCGAGAATTTTAATTGTGGATGATGCGAAATTTATGCGCATGACGTTAGCCAATATTTTAAAAAAAGCAAATCATGAAGTTGTTGGGGAAGCGGAAAATGGGAAAGAAGCTGTTGATTTTTACATGGAATTGAAGCCGGACGTTGTGACGCTTGATATTACAATGCCGGTGATGAGCGGACTTGAAGCAGTAAGGGAAATTAAACAACGCGATCCGCATGCGAAAATTATTATGTGCTCAGCTATGGGACAACAAAAGATGGTTGTTGAAGCAATCGAAGCAGGGGCGCTTGATTTTATCGTAAAACCATTTGATGAAAGCCGCGTGATTGAAGCGATTCAACGTGTGTTGCTCTAAAAAAGAGAGGGAGATTCATTTTGGCCATTTTTAGTTCGGTATTTGCTGTATTGATGGCTGGACTTGTTTTTCTTATTCGAATGAAAGCGGCAGAAAAACCGACAAACGCTAAAAAAATTATATTACCGCCTATTTTTATGAGCACAGGTGCATTGATGTTTGTGCATCCGATGTTTCGGGTAACGGTGCTTGAATGTGGAGAGGCCATTTTCATCGGGGCACTTTTTTCTATTTTGTTAATTAAGACATCTTCGTTTGAAGTTCGAGGCAATGAAATTTATTTACGACGCTCAAAAGCGTTCGTTTTTATTTTTGTTGGTTTAATTGTATTACGTTTAGCTCTAAAAACATATTTAAGCCGTACCATTGAGTACGGAGAGCTTGCCGGAATGTTTTGGATCCTCGCTTTTTCGATGATTGTTCCTTGGCGAGTGGCGATGTATGCATCATATCGTCGTCTTCAACGCGAAATAACGGAAAAAAGCTAATCAACGAAGGGTGATTAGCTTTTTTTCATTAGCAGATGTTCGTATTTTGTAACATCAATTTGTTTTTCCCGAAGAGCTTTAATTAAAAATTTATGGTCGCGTTTTGGTGTGGCGAGAATATAGCCACGAACAACTAAATCTTCCGTAATTCGATTCGCTTTTTCTTGTAACGCCAACTCTCCGATTTTACCAGCGATTTTTTGACGAGCTACATCCCGAAACAGTTCGGGAACAGGACGAACTAAATCTTCGAGCAACGCTTTTTCCTTTTCAGGCCATAGATGGCGTGTTTGTTCAATGTAATATTGCTGCCAATCTAATTCAGATTTCCCATCTTCTTTTGGCAGCCGTTTTAAAAATTTCCGGAACATAAAAAAGCCACCGATTGACATCGTAACAAGGAGAAAAACGACCCAAAATAAAATAAACCATAAAAACCAACCTGTTAGCATACATTCCACCTCAACGTTTATTATGTAAAAAAATAAGAGCGGAATCAAGAAAAAGAGCTGACGTTGCGTCAGCTCTTTCACATATCGTGACTGGAGTTATGCTTTTGACGGGTATGATTTTGATTTTTTACTTTTTTCGATCCGCTAAGCGGTTCTGGTTGTCCTGGGTTATCTCCTTTTGGAGCATTTTTTCGCATATCTTTGCTTGTATTTTTGTTCATACCATACACTCCCTTCCTTCATATGATGGCATGGTAGATGAGATTTATGCATATTTCGCTCATGAATAGGCACGATAAATATTAAAAAGAGAGGAAGTGAATGAGATGCCTTATCATAAAAATAAGCAACAAGCGTTTGAAGCTGCCCAACAAGGAACAATGGAGGCGAAAGAATGGTACGATCATCTTGTGAAAAGCGATGCAGATTATGGAAGTCAATTGCATCATTTAAAACAAGAAGTAAACGAAGCGTTTGAGCAAATTAACAATGCGCTTGAAGTAGCTTCTGAAAAACAACGAAAACAGCTTGAACAATTTCGCAATGATTTGCAAGCGATTGTCGAGGAAGTGAATATGTATGAATAATCCCGCTTCAAGCGGGATTATTGATTTTTCTTACGTTTTTTATTGTTTTGTTTTTGTGCTTCAGTAAGTGGTTCATTGGAGAGTTCTTCATTGTAACCTGCGCCTTTTCCTTGGGCGCTTCCATCATTCATGCCCGGAATGACATGATTTGCTTTTCTTTTTACCATCTTTTTTCACCTCCTACAACTATTGTTGGAAAGAGAGCAAAAAAATATGCATTTATCTGAAACTTATAAACAATTATTATTTACTTATGTAGAGCATTGTATTAAGATAAAAGCGTAGGAATTTTGTGGGTTTGGGAGAAGATGACTTGTTAGAAGGGGGTAATACATAATGGTGAAAAATGATGTATTTCAAGCGCGTTCTACATTTGAAGTAAACGGGAAAACATATCATTATTATCGCTTACAAGCGCTTGAAGAAGCAGGAATTGGAAACGTATCACGTCTTCCGTATTCGATTAAAGTACTTCTTGAATCAGTACTTCGTCAAGTTGATGGACGTGTCATTACAAAAGAGCATGTTGAAAATTTAGCGAAATGGGGAACGAGCGAACTAAAAGATGTAGATGTTCCATTTAAACCATCTCGCGTCATTTTGCAAGACTTTACAGGTGTTCCCGCTGTCGTTGATTTAGCTTCGATGCGCAAAGCGATGGCGGACATCGGTGGAGATCCGTATGAAATCAACCCCGAAATTCCTGTCGATCTTGTCATTGACCACTCTGTCCAAGTTGATAAAGCTGGAACAGAAGATGCGCTCGAGTACAATATGAATTTAGAGTTTGAGCGTAATGCAGAACGCTACAAGTTTTTGAAATGGGCACAAAAAGCGTTCAGCAATTATCGTGCTGTCCCACCAGCAACAGGTATTGTGCATCAAGTGAACTTAGAGTATTTAGCGAATGTGGTACATGTCGTTGAAGGAGAGAACGGTGAATATGAAGCGTTCCCGGACACGCTTGTAGGTACAGACTCTCACACGACGATGATTAACGGCATTGGCGTACTCGGTTGGGGTGTTGGTGGTATTGAAGCGGAAGCAGGTATGCTTGGACAACCTTCTTACTTCCCAGTACCAGAAGTCATCGGCGTACGCTTAACAGGAAAGTTACCAAACGGTACAACAGCAACAGATCTTGCGTTAAAAGTGACACAAGTACTGCGGAAAAAAGGGGTCGTCGGCAAGTTTGTTGAATTTTTCGGTCCAGGTGTGGCAACGTTGCCGTTAGCTGACCGTGCCACAGTAGCAAACATGGCTCCTGAGTATGGTGCAACGTGCGGCTTCTTCCCAGTTGATGCAGAAGCGCTTGATTACTTGCGTTTAACAGGCCGTGATGAGCAGCATGTTCAAGTCGTTGAAGCATATTGCAAAGCAAACGGTTTGTTCTATACACCAGATGCGCAGGAGCCAGTATTTACAGATGTTGTTGAAATTAACTTATCAGAAATTGAACCGAATCTTTCTGGACCAAAACGTCCACAAGACTTAATTCCGCTTTCAAAAATGAAAGAATCGTTCCGTCAAGCAGTAGTTTCTCCACAAGGAAACCAAGGCTTTGGCTTGACAGAAGCGGATTTTGATAAAGAAATGACAGTAACGTTAAACGGCGAAGAAGTAAAAATGAAAACAGGTGCGATTGCGATCGCTGCAATTACAAGCTGTACGAACACATCGAACCCATATGTGTTAATTGGAGCAGGTTTAGTTGCGAAAAAAGCAGTGGAAAAAGGATTAAAAGTTCCAAAATACGTAAAAACATCGCTTGCGCCTGGCTCAAAAGTCGTTACAGGATACTTAAAAGATTCAGGACTCCTTCCTTATTTAGAACAAATTGGATTTAATATCGTTGGTTACGGTTGTACGACATGTATCGGTAACTCTGGTCCACTTGCTCCAGAGCTTGAAAAAGCAATTGCAGAAAATGATTTGCTTGTGACGAGTGTATTATCGGGTAACCGAAACTTTGAAGGACGCATTCATCCGCTCGTCAAAGGTAACTATTTAGCATCACCACCGCTCGTTGTGGCATATGCACTTGCTGGAACAGTTGATATCGATTTATTAAATGAGCCGATCGGTAAAGACCAAAACGGAAATGACGTGTACTTTAATGATATTTGGCCGTCTACAGAAGAAGTGAAAGAAGTCGTAAAACAAGCGGTGACACCGGAATTGTTCCGCAAAGAATACGAGCGAGTATTCGACGATAACGCCCGTTGGAATGCGATTGAAACGACGGACGAGCCACTTTATCAATGGGACGAACATTCAACGTATATCCAAAACCCTCCATTCTTCGAAGGGTTATCGCCAGAAGTGGAGGAAGTGAAACCACTTACTGGATTACGAGTAGTTGGTAAATTTGGTGATTCTGTTACGACGGACCACATTTCTCCAGCTGGATCGATCGGTGTAAATACACCAGCAGGACAATACTTAATTTCTAAAGGTGTTGATCCGAAAGACTTTAACTCGTATGGTTCTCGTCGTGGTAACCATGAAGTGATGATGCGAGGTACGTTTGCTAATATTCGTATTCGTAACCAAATTGCACCGGGTACAGAAGGTGGATATACGACATATTGGCCAACCAACGAAGTTATGTCGATTTACGATGCTTGCATGAAATATAAACAAGATGGCACAGGACTTGTTGTTATTGCTGGGAAAGATTATGGTATGGGAAGTTCACGCGACTGGGCAGCAAAAGGAACATATTTACTTGGCATTAAAACTGTCATCGCTGAAAGCTTTGAGCGTATTCATCGTTCCAACCTTGTGCTCATGGGTGTGTTACCACTTCAATTTAAAGAAGGGGAAAATGCAGAAACGCTTGGGTTAACGGGCAAAGAAGTGTTTGAAGTACACATCGATGAACATGTCAAACCGCGTGACTATGTAAAAGTAACAGCAACAGACGAACAAGGAAACAAAAAGGAATTTGAAGTGCTTGTACGCTTTGATAGCGAAGTAGAAATTGACTACTATCGCCATGGCGGTATTTTACCGATGGTATTACGTGAAAAATTAAAACGATAAGAAGAGGGCAGACCGCTCTCTTCTTTATTTTTTGTTCGTTTTTTTCGCCGCATTTTCTAATGCACTTTTTGGCTCGGGCGTAAATGTAGCATCATATCCTTGTGGATTGACGCTTGGAGCGTTTTGGCCGCGATTTCTTCCATTATTTTTGCTCATTACGTTCACCTCCTGTGCATATTGTATCCGTCTTTTCGAAAAATATATACAAGGAGGCAAGGATATGAATCGAGCCATTCAAACAGCATTATGTACAATTGCGTTAGCACAATTTTTAAAAATTCCATTGGCGAAAAGAAAAACGAAAAAATGGGATTGGTCACTCTTTTTTGAGACAGGTGGTATGCCAAGTTCCCATTCCGCAGGAGTTGCTTCACTTGCCACATATGTTGCTTTAAAAAAGGGGGTGCATAGCATAGATTTTGCCCTTGCAGCCATCTTTGGCTTAATTGTTATGTACGATGCTCAAGGGGTGCGTCATCAAACAGGGGAGCTAGCTATTCGTGTGAATGAGTTAACTGAAGAGATCGAAAAGATAAAAGGAGCTCACGATGATGGTAAGCTTGATCGAAAAGAGGAGTTATTGCGTGAAAGGCTTGGTCATCAGCCAATTGAAGTTATTGGCGGAGCGTTTCTTGGTATTGTTACAGGCGGGTTATCTTATGTCATAACTAGAAAGCGCTCGCTATGAAAGGCGAGCGCTCTTTTTTCTTTGCCATATATGTTGAGGAAGTTCGGAAAAAATCATTCCTAATAAAATGAGTGCAGCCCCGAATAAAGCGGCCTGTTGAAGACGCTCATCATTCCATATATACGCAGTCAGAGCAGCAAAAACAGGTTCTAGAGCAAAAATTAAAGCAACACGTGTTGGAGATGTATATTGTTGAAAATGCGTTTGAATAAAGAAAGCAATTGTTGTTGCGAACAGTGCGGTGATAAGTAAAGCGATCCATACGTCAAATTTTAAAAAAGTAGAGAGCGGAATAACGGACCAATCTTCGAACAAATATGAACATATAAAGCAAACAATAGATACGGTCTGAACTTGAACGGTTGTTAGTAAGACAGCTGAAAATTTTGTCGCATAGATGCTTGTTGAAACGATGTGTAATGCAAAAGCAACGGCGCATAAAAAGACGAATAGATCACCTTTATTCATTGACATATCTCCGCTTACAGTCAAAAAATATAGACCACATGCAGCTAATACACTTCCAATTACAGCGTTAAGCGAAGGTTTTTGTTTTAAAATAATAAATGCAAAAAGGGGGACGAGAACAACATTTAATCCAGTAATGAATCCAGCCTTTGACGAAGTAGTATACAATAAGCCGACTGTTTGAAGGGCGTAACCAAGACATAACCAAATGCCAAGAATAAATCCAGCGCGTATAAGTTGCTTATCTAGCGGTTTTCGTTCAAAGATAAATACCCAAATCCATAGCAATATACTTGCCATCGCAAAACGCACGCCATTAAATAACAATGGGGGCAAAAAAGCAATGGCGTTTTGAACGACGACAAACGTAGCGCCCCAAACGAAAGCAACAAACAATAAACTTATATCTGCTCTATACTTCATATTTCGCTCCTTTACAAAAAAATGTTGTATAAGACCGAAGTCTCATACAACATTTTACCATCATTCCATATGTTTTGGGGATATTTTTTTGGCGATATATACGAACGGTGTATCTAACGTTGCGACAATCCATTTTAATACATATGTCGTAATAAAAATTTGTAGCCAATCATGAAATGGGAATACACCGAGAAACGCGATTGATGTGAAAACGAGCGTATCGATCAATTGGCTAATCATCGTACTTCCGTTATTGCGAATCCAAAGCTGGGAATCATGCGGGAATTTCTTTTTAAACCAATGAAACAAGTGAACATCAAGTGACTGACTAATTAAAAAAGCAAGCAAACTACCAAGTGCGATACGTGGCAACAAGCCGAAAATGGTTTCTAACGCTGGTTGAGCAAAGTCGCTAGTATGCGGTTTAAATAGTAAAGCAAGTTGCATCACGATCGTGAGTGAAATGAGTGTAAAAAAGCCGAGCCATACCGCTTTTTGTGCTTCTTTTTTTCCGTATTTTTCACTTAAAATGTCAGTCACTAAAAAGGCGGTTCCGTACATGACGTTTCCAAGTGTAGCTGTCATGCCAAGCAATTCAACCGTTTTAACGACTTGTAAATTAGCGACAACAGTAGAAAAGCCGATCCATACGAATAAACCTGAACGACCAAAGAAACGATAAATGAGCAATACAAGTGAAAATGTAATGATGGCAGAAAAAAGACCGAGTGTTTCATTGAACAAGATGATCCCTCCCTTGTATGAAAGTATAAAGGCACAAAAGATATTATACAGTTGAGATCATGTTTTGTCTAAACTGTTATAATAAAATTAAAAAGAAAAGGTGAGCGACATGAAGGTGTTTATGGAGTGGACGTATGTAACACCGAAAAAACAGGAAATAGTGTGGACATCAAAAGAAATGGAAGTGGAGGAGGCTTTATCTTTTGCAGAAGATATAGAGAAAACAGGAAGAGTAAAACAACTTTTATTTTTTGATGCACGTGGTGTGGCATGGACGAAGAAAGAGCTAATCAAGCTAATGAAAGAAATTGAAACGGAGCCACATGATATTGTTGCCTATTTTGATGGTGGTTTTGACCATGAAACAAAAAAAGCGGGAGTTGGCGTTGTTATTTATTATAAACAAAACGGCGATCCGTTTCGCATACGCGCAAATGCGCAGCTAGATGAATTGCAGTCAAATAATGAAGCGGAGTATGCAGCATTCTATTTTTTACTCGAACAGCTTGAACATCTTGGTGTTCATCATTTACCTGTCGTTTTTCGCGGAGATGCACATGTCGTATTTCATCAATTATCTGATGAATGGCCTGTGTTTTCAGACGAAGGGAGATGGGTTGAGCGAATTGAACAAAAAATGAAGAAGCTTTGTATTTCACCAATTTATGAACCAATTCGTAGAAAGCAAAATGGCGAAGCGGATCAATTAGCGACACAAGCGCTTCATGGAACGATCATTACGAGTACGATGCGGCTGGAGCGTGAGCGATGAATCGAAAAGATATATTACTTCGGTTAAATGAATTGTTTGATACGTATTGCGAAGGATGCTTTGTGAAAAGAACATTTCGTAAAGAGTGTGGAAAATTGTATGCGCAATCGTTTTGCATTCAAACATGTACAGTAGGCGAAAAAATACAACAATACGGTCAGTTGCTTGTAAAACAAAAAACATAACAACAGAGTGTCCCGTATACTCGGGACACTCTGTTGTTACATGTGATTGATCGTCTCTGATAATTGGTGATGTGCGTCTGCTAGTTCCTTTTCGCATTGTAACAACAACGGGTCTTCACCGCTTGCTTTGGCGCGCACGATCGCTTCTTTGGCATTTTTAATTGCCTGTTTTGCATGATTAAACGCATGGTCATCTAAGCTCATCGTTGCTGCTGCCACCATTTTTTTGGCTGACTCAACCGCCAAGTGCGCATTTTCGATTTCTGTAAATACGCTATCGGACTGAAGGTAAGGTTTTTTTGAATTTTGTGTCATTGCTATCCCTCCTTGTTTGTAGTATTTGTGTGAAAGGAGGGGAGTATGTAATGAAAAAAGACCAGCGTTTGCTGGTCTTTTCGTCGAGCTATATATGAATCATCTCAGACGATTATAATTTCACTACGTTTGCAGCTTGAGGGCCACGGTTTCCTTGAACGATTTCAAAAGAAACAGCTTGACCTTCTTCTAACGTTTTGTAGCCTTCACCTTGGATTGCTGTGAAGTGTACGAACACATCGTCTCCGCCTTCAACTTCGATGAATCCGTAACCTTTTTCGTTGTTAAACCATTTTACTTTACCGTTTTGCATAATACTGAATCCTCCTAATACCTTTTAGCCAATAGGCTAATGAAAAAATTTTTCATATAACGGAATATACCCACAGCAACCAATCGGTGCAGGACATATATTCAGTTAGATGATAATTAGACTATACACGAATGACAAGGAAGAGTCAAGACAAAAAGGCGATTTTTTCAAAAAATTTTTTTAGAGGAGGATTTTTGTAATCAGTGCATAACATTAACAGTAAGGAGTATAGAAAGGGAGTGAGCGGCATGTATCGTGGTCAAATTTGTGGAAAAGAAGTCATCATTAAGTTAAGCAATCATGTACGAAAGCAAAAAATCGATCAAGAAAAGCTATATCAAACGGTTTTAGCATTTAGCGAAGCAGCATTTGAACAACAGAAAGAACAATTTGGTATTGTAAGCAAACAAGGGTTAATTGTTGCCTCGGTTGAACAGCATGATTTGCCTGTGATTTCGGTAGATTATATCATTCCGTCTCACCATGTATATGATTAAAGCCCAGATCATCCTGAGCTTTAACTATGATTAGGTGTTCATGAATTTTTTATGGAAAAGAATTGTGAAAATATGTATGATCATAAGTATATAGAAATAAAGGTGGGAAGGTATGATGATGAAGCGATGGACGATTCAAACAACGAAGCGAGATGAGTTTGTAGATGTTACTTCGTTTGTTCAATCATTTGTTACAGAAAGTGGAGTACAAGAAGGAATTGTTGTTGTTTATTGTCCACATACAACCGCAGGAATGACGATAAATGAAAATGCTGATCCGGATGTGAAACGAGACATGATTCGTCGTTTTGATGAGTTGTATCCATGGCATCATGCGTTTGATCGGCATAGTGAAGGAAATACAGCGGCACATATGAAAGCAAGCACGGTTGGATCATCGGTGCATGTTATTGTCACGAAAGGTCAACTGCTTCTTGGGACATGGCAAGGCATTTATTTTTGCGAGTTTGACGGGCCGAGAACGCGCACATTTTATGTAAAGGTGATGGAAGGATGAACGGACAACGTATTTTGCCTGCTGTACGTTCGATGAAAGATTTTGATAAACTCATCAAAATGAATTACGAATATGGGGTGTTTTTAGATATTCATATCGGTATGCTGAAAAGTGTGTATACATACGCAAATGAGCATGGCAAAAAAATGTTTCTTCACGTTGACTTAATTCAAGGGCTAAAAAGCGACGAATATGCGACGGAATTTTTATGTCAGCTCGTCAAACCATATGGATTGATTTCGACAAAAAGCAGCGTAATTACGAAAGCGAAACAAAAAGGCGTTGTCGCCATTCAACGCACATTTATTATTGATTCAAATGCGTTTGAACGAAGCGTTCAACTTGTAGAAAAAACAAACCCGGATTACATTGAAGTGTTGCCAGGTGTTGTTCCGAAAGTCATTTCTCAACTTCATGAACGAACAGGGAAGGACATTATCGCTGGCGGGTTAATAGAAAATGAAACAGAGGTTGAAGCAGCACTTGCCGCAGGGGCTGTTGCTGTAACGACATCAAATGTCGAACTTTGGCGATATTTTGCCCTGTAACAAATGTATTGACAGCGTTTTCAAAATGGATTAGTCTTATAATTAAGTTTATTATGTTAGTGAGAGAGAGGAGAGACTCACACGCGTTTTTATGAATCGCGGTGTGGGTCTTTTTTTGCAAGGGGGATCGGTGTATGTACATTTTAGCTCTTGATCAAGGGACAACGAGTTCACGTGCTATTTTATTTAATCAAAAAGGGGAAATTGTGCATATTGCACAAAAAGAGTTTACACAATATTTTCCTCAGCCAGGATGGGTCGAGCATAATCCGAATGAGATTTGGGGTTCTATTTTAGCTGTCATTGCAACCGTATTGTCGGAAGCGGCCATTGAACCAAAACAAATTGCGGCTATCGGCATTACGAACCAACGGGAAACGACAGTCGTATGGGATAAACAAACAGGGCAGCCGATTTATAACGCGATTGTATGGCAATCACGCCAAACAGCACAAATTTGTGAACAATTGAAACAGGATGGGTATAATGATGTATTTCATAAAAAAACAGGTTTGCTCATTGACGCTTACTTTTCAGGAACGAAAGTGAAATGGATTTTAGACCATGTTGCAGGGGCACGCGAAAAAGCAGAACGTGGGGACTTATTGTTTGGAACAATTGACACATGGATTACTTGGAAACTGTCTGGCGGAAGAGTACATGTAACTGATTACTCTAATGCGTCAAGAACGTTAATGTTCAACATTTATGAGCAAAAATGGGATGATGAGTTACTAGACATTTTACAAGTGCCGAAAGCGATGTTGCCAGATGTTCGACCATCTTCAGAAATTTATGCACATACGGCACCATACCATTTCTTCGGACAAGAGGTACCAATCGCTGGAATCGCAGGGGATCAGCAGGCGGCATTATTCGGGCAAGCGTGCTTTGAAGAAGGAATGGCGAAAAACACATACGGCACAGGTTGTTTTATGTTAATGAATACAGGGGAAAAAGCCGTGCAATCGAATCACGGTTTGTTAACGACGATTGCATGGGGAATTGATGGAAAAGTCGAGTATGCGCTAGAAGGAAGCATTTTCGTTGCTGGATCTGCGATTCAATGGCTACGTGACGGATTACGAATGATTAAGGAAGCAAAAGATAGCGAGGCGTATGCAATAAAAGTGCAATCAACAGATGGCGTATATGTCGTGCCAGCATTTGTAGGGCTTGGGACACCGTATTGGGATAGCGACGTACGAGGAGCGGTATTTGGCTTAACGCGTGGAACGACAAAAGAGCATTTCATTCGTGCGACACTTGAGTCGCTTGCATACCAAACGAAAGATGTGTTAACTGCCATGGAAGCGGATGCGGGTATTACGTTAAAAACATTGCGTGTAGACGGCGGAGCAGTGAAAAACAACTTTTTAATGCAATTTCAAAGCGACATCCTCGGTGTGCCTGTTGAGAGACCAATGATTAATGAGACGACTGCACTAGGAGCGGCTTATCTGGCAGGACTTGCGGTTGGATATTGGCAAAGTAAAGAAGAAATTGCTAAGCAGTGGAACATTGATCGCGCCTTCGATCCAAAAATGTCTACTGATGTTCGCCAACATTTATACGATGGATGGAAAAAAGCAGTTCATGCTGCGCAAATGTTTAAATGAAAACAAAACTATGTTTTAAATAATTAATAAGAGAACAGGAATATTTCATCAATGTGTGAGTAAAATATTTGTGGGTGACATTCAGGAATGATTCCCCGACGAGGGTTGCGAACTTTTGTTCGCGACGCTCGTCGGGGCCACCAAGCGAAGCGCGGTAGAAAAAAGCAAATGTCATGCAAAAAGGACTCTCTCCCTGCTATGATGGTGATGACCAACATCAATAAAACAGGAGGGAGAGAGTCCATGAAACATTTTACCACAGAATGGCCTTTATTAAAAGAGCTGGAGGAACAATTAGTCAGAACTCTTCAAAAGGTGTTCGCTGTCTTGTTGGCGGCCCTTTTGGAG
>NZ_JXTH01000024.1 GCF_000836725.1 Anoxybacillus thermarum
GGGCCCATCCTGTAGCGACAGCTTGCGCCGCCTTTCAACGAAAGATCATGCGATCTTTCGTGTTATCCGGTATTAGCACCGATTTCTCGGTGTTATCCCCGTCTACAGGGCAGGTTGCCCACGTGTTACTCACCCGTCCGCCGCTAACGATTCAAAAGCAAGCTTTTGAATCGTCCGCTCGACTTGCATGTATTAGGCACGCCGCCAGCGTTCGTCCTGAGCCAGGATCAAACTCTCCATAGAAAAGTTATCCTTAGCTTCTGTACGCTTTTCGCTTCGTTCAGTTTTCAAGGAACATCTCGTCGCTTTTGAAGCGACTTTTTTATACTATCACATCATAAACTTGATGTCAACAACCTTTATTTTTAACCGCCGCCACATCTCAGCAGCGACGATTAAAAATATATCATGAACATTTTTAAACGTCAACACCTTTTCTTTATTTTTTTTCAATCATGTAGTGTCTATGAAACACCCCTTGCCCTTTCGTTGCAATTTTTTCAATGGAAAGTATATGTTTTTCAACTAGAAATTCAAGCAAAATAGCTAAATCAACCCCGTATACCGCCAACTCTTGTTCATCGAGCAACTCCGCCATAGACCATGACGTTTTCTTTTTTTGAAGCACGTGTATCAAGTGACTTACCCCTTGTCTTAACTTCGAATGGATAAAAAAATCGCTTGCTAAAAATAGCAATTGCAATCGTTTATCGAGCGGTTCTTCACTTCCAACTAACTCAGCATATAGCTTATGAATTTGTGGTTCAATGTGTTTCACCTGGTTCCATACGGTTACTTCGGGATAAAAACCATTCTCGATAATAGACAGACGGGCTAAGTGATGAAGTGCATGTAATACGTGATTGTACGCATCAAGCCATTGATCTTTTTCAAAAAAACTTCGTCCCTCTATATAACGACGTACTAACTTAGCAAATTCTATTCCCATCTTTACTTTTCTTTCGTCCACCGGAAACTGCAATAGACGTTGCCGCCATTGTTCAATATATTCATTCCGATCAAATAAAACTTTCCCATTCAACAACCAATTCATCACTTTTCGATTTGAACCGAACAACACCCATTCTTTCACTTGACGTTCATCTACAATGTGCAATGATGCACTTTTTTCTTCGAACGCATAATGTTTAATGAAAACTGGTTCCTCCCCTTCCCGAACGATAACAAATAAAACGACATCAAACAAATCCGTCTCCGGAGAGTAATCCGACCCTTTTTCAATCATTAAAATCCCGAGCGTTTGCGGATGACTAGCTCGCTCTTGGTAAATCGGACGCAACACATCTTCCATAAACCGATTCCTCCACTTTTCAACATTGTTTGACCGTATTCGACAATTTTAAAAAAACTCCTGCTTATTATTTAAAACTTATGATATAGTTATGCCTAGGAGGAGATATATGTGGGTGTGAAATATTCAAGCAAGATCAACAAAATTCGTACGTTTGCGTTAAGTTTGATTTTTATCGGATTTTTCGTGATGTATGCAGGTATATTTT
Organism: Anoxybacillus thermarum; assembly: GCF_000836725.1. Classification (GTDB taxonomy): domain Bacteria; phylum Bacillota; class Bacilli; order Bacillales; family Anoxybacillaceae; genus Anoxybacillus; species Anoxybacillus thermarum. The sequence goes on from NZ_JXTH01000024.1 coordinate 1,521, forward strand.
TCCGTACATCACCTATTGTTATGACATTATTTATGATTTTAGGTTTGTTGTTTATTATCGCAAGTACAGTCGTCTATTTTTGGATTGGGATGTTGTCAACAAAAACGGTACAAGTCGTTTGCCCTTCATGCAATAAAGTAACAAAAATGTTAGGGCGAGTCGATGTATGTATGTACTGCAACGAGCCACTTACTCTTGATCCAGCACTTGAAGGAAAAGAGTTTGATGAAAAATATAATCGAAAAACAAGAAACAAAAAAAGCTGATAGCCACGTCGCTACCAGCTTTTTTTAATGATGCCCTTTTTGACAGTCTGGACACGTTCCATAAATCTCCATCCGATGATGACTAACTTTAAATCCTGTCACATGCGCCGCTAAATCTTCGACTTCATCTAAACCCGGGTAATGAAAATCGACAATTTTCCCACACGTTTCGCAAATAACATGATAATGATGTGTCGTAACAAAATCAAAACGACTTGACGCATCACCGTACGTTAGTTCTTTGACAAGACCGACCTCTTTAAACACACGCAAATTGTTATACACAGTTGCGACACTCATATTTGGGAATTTTCCTTCCAAAGCTTTATAAATTTCATCCGCTGTTGGATGGGACATGGACTGAATCAAATATTCGAGTATCGCATGACGTTGCGGTGTAATACGGACGCCGGTTTCTTTCAACGTGTGAAGCGCTTCTTTTAATTGATGTGCGTGCGTCACCGTCATGCACCTCACTTTCATTTATAAAAATTATAATTATTACTTTATAATTTTTATAAATAGTGTACAAAAAAATGAAACTGTTTGTCAATTGTATTTTTAGGTAAGAAAAAAGGCGACTCTTGAAGAATCGCCGCATACATATTTGAGGAGGTGTGTGCTCTACTATATCGTACGCAACGATCCTTTTATTTGTTTGAGCCAACCGCCTCTTTTAAAACGTTCAACACTTCTTCCACATGCCCATTTACTTTTACTTTTCTCCACTCTTTCACGATTTGACCGTTTGGATCGATTAAAAACGTCGAACGCTCAATCCCCATATACTCTTTCCCGAAATTTTTCTTTAACTTCCATACGTCATACGCCTTCGCTGCGTCTTGTTTTTCATCAGCAAGCAGTAAAAACGGCAAGCGATGTTTTTCAATAAATTTTTTATGCCGAACAATTGAATCAGGGCTAATACCGATTACAACCGCTCCGAGTTCCTCAAATACTTCATGATGATCGCGAAAATCACAAGCCTCTGTCGTACATCCTGGCGTCATATCTTTTGGGTAAAAATATAATACGACATACTTCCCACGAAATTGCGACAATGTGACGTGTTCCCCATTGCTCGCTGGCAATGTAAAGTCAGGCGCTTCCATATTTCCCCTCCTATCCTCTTTCTGCATCCATTACTGTTCGAACAACAAAAGCGGCAGGTAGCGCATAGCCGAGCAACGCTTCGACCATCGCAATCCACCGACCGATTCCAATCGGCACAATATCCCCATAACCGACCGAAAGCAATGTAACCGCACTAAAATATAGGCTTGTTTCGACATATTGCAAAAAGTTAGAGGCCTCTATATTCTTCCCATTTTCCATCATAACAACATGTCCATTTATATGCAAAATCGTATATACAAGCGCAAAGCCAATCATCGTCGTTGAATATACAAATAAAATGGCAATAAAGTTTTTTATCGAAATGCCAGAACGCTTCGTCTGCCAAAATGAGAAAAAGCTCATACATATGATAAAAACAATAACCCCAATCCATACATACGTCACAACATCCCCTCCTTTCCTCATATATACGAGAGGATGTTTAAATTAATTCCCAGCACCGCGATAACGTTTGACGCCTGCATTCCATAACAGTACCGACAATGTAAAACAAACAATTCCCATCACCGGCGTCAAAAACGAGTACGTATACCATTCCGTTTTACGCAAAAAATACGCTGACGGATATACACCAACAAACGCAAACGGCAAAATCCATGTTAAAACGTAGCGAATAACGCGATTGTAAATATCGACAGGGTATCTTCCGTAGTTTCCTATATTATACATCATCGGCATAATCGAACTACGCGCATCAGACCAAAAACTAATGCTTGCTAATGAAATAAAAATGCCCGCGTAAACGAACGTCCCTCCTAAAACGAACAACACAAATAAAATGACATCATACCAATGAAACGATAAATGTAATCTTGATGCGGCATAGCCCATAACAATTAAACCAGTAATTCCTCCAAGGAGCGACTCTAACTCCATTCGTTCAAGCACAATTTGGAACAAACTATGCACAGGACGGGTTAATACACGATCCATTTCCCCACGCACAATATATCTTTCGTTAAAATCCCAAATATTAAAAAACGCAGCAAACAAAGCAAAAGGAACTAAAAAGAAGCCGTAGATGAAAATAATTTCATCGCGCGTCCATCCGTTTAATAATTGCGTATGCCCAAATACAACAAGGATAAAAATTAAATTCACACCTTGAAACATTAAATCAGACAAAAACTCAACGAGCAAATCGGTACGATATTGCAGCTTTGTTTTTACATATTGACTCATATATTGAAAAAAAATCGATATGTAAAACATATGTTCACCCCCCTTGAATGATGAGTTTTCGTTTGGCTGCTTTCCATAATACGTAAATCGGCACAATTAATACGACGCACCAAACCGCTTGAAACATCATTCCTTTCATCACAGCATCCCCTGTAAAGCTTTCCGTAAAAATCATACTTGGAATGTAACTAATCGCTTGAAACGGCAAATAGTGCATCACATGTTGTGCCCACTCGGGATAAAAACTAATTGGCAAAATAAGCCCTGAAAATAAATCAATAACAAATCGTTTGGCGCGAAGCAACCCTTCTCCATTTAACGTAAAAAACGTGACCATCCCAGCTATCAAGTTGAGCTGAGAGTTAATAATAAAACTAAACATTGTCGACAAAGCAAAATATCCCCATGTATGAACATTTGCTGTAAATTGAAGCGAAAAAACGAATGTGACGATAATCATTCCCGGAAGCGAGAAGAAAAGTAATCTGAAAATCCCTTCCCCAAGCCCTTGCATCGTTTTCATAACTAAGTAGTTGTACGGACGAATAAGTTCAATCGCCACTTTTCCTTCGCGAATTTCCATCGCAATTTCACGATCAATGTTATTAAAATAAAATGCTCTTGCCATCCAAGCGATCGCGACATACGTTGTCATTTGTTCAACTGTCATTCCTTGAATAGACGGTTGCCCTCCATAAATGGCGGACCATAAAAAATAATACGCGCCAATATTAATACTATAAATAAAAATACCGCTATAATAATTCGTGCGATAAGCTAACATCATTAAAAAACGCATACGAATCATTTCAATGTATTTACCCATGATGAATCCCTTCTTCATAAATGTTGCGAATAATTTCTTCCGTCGATACTTCGCGAATATGAATATCTTTTAGTTCATAGGAAGAAACGACTTTTCCAATGACATGTGCCATATCCGTTGCACGAACATGCGCAATCCAACTATATCGATCTTCCCCTTGTTCCCACGTCGCATCAACAAGTAGCATAAGCTCTTCTTTTGAGACGATATCGCGAAATTGAAAATGAATTTGCTTTCCTTCTCCCCAATTTTGCTTTAAACGTTGCAATGATCCGTCGTAAATGATTTTTCCTTCGTCAAGCATAATGACGCGTTCACAAAGTGCTTCAATATCTGTCATATCGTGCGTCGTTAATAAAATCGTCGTGTTGTATTTTTCATTGATTTCTTTTAAAAATTGACGAATTTTTAACTTTACAAGCACATCTAAACCGATCGTCGGCTCATCTAAAAATAAAAGTGGCGGGTTATGAATGAGCGCAGCTGCTAACTCACAGCGCATTCGCTGACCTAGCGATAACTTGCGCACAGGCTTATCAAGCAACGGACCAATATCTAACGTTTCAATCACGTGATCCATATGCTCGTTATAATCTTGATCAGAGACACGATATACTTTTTTCAACAATCGAAACGACTCTTGCACGGCGATATCCCACCATAATTGTGATCGTTGCCCAAACACAACGCCGATCGTCTGCACGAAACGTTCCCGCTCTTTATGCGGATTCATTCCATTTACAACGACTCGTCCAGATGTCGGCGTTAAAATTCCTGTTAACATTTTTATTGTCGTGGATTTACCTGCACCATTTTCTCCAATGTAGCCAACCATTTCCCCTTGTTTAACAGTAAACGAAATATCGTCCACAGCTCGAATTATTTTATAGTTTCTCGTAAACAAATCACGAAACGCACCAGCTAAACCGGAGCGGCTAGAGTATGACTTAAATTCCTTGCGTAGTTTTTCTACTTCAATGGCATACATGTTCCTCACCTCTCATGAAATCACTATTTAATAGTGTAACGAAAATGTTTAAACTCAACAAATGGTGTGCTCAAATAAATGTGATAAAATAAACACCGTGAAACAATTTTTACATAAAAGGAGGAGGCTTCGCGTGAATTTTACGAAGTCTGAACAATTATATCAAGAAGCGCTTGAACATATCGTCGGCGGTGTCAACAGCCCTTCCCGTTCATATAAAGCTGTTGGAGGCGGTGCACCCGTCGTGATGGAAAGAGCGCAAGGGGCATACTTTTGGGATGTAGACGGCAATAAATATATTGATTATTTAGCAGCGTACGGCCCTATTATTATTGGACATGCTCATCCACACATTACAAAAGCCATTCAACATGCGGCTGAAAACGGTGTTTTATACGGGACGCCAACACCGTATGAAATTACGTTCGCGAAAATGTTAAAAGAAGCGATCCCTTCCCTAGAAAAAGTACGTTTCGTCAATTCAGGAACAGAAGCTGTCATGACAACAATTCGTGTCGCACGCGCTTACACAGGTCGCGATAAAATTGTAAAATTCGCGGGTTGCTATCACGGGCATTCCGATCTCGTTCTTGTTGCGGCTGGTTCTGGCCCATCTACATTAGGTACACCTGACTCAGCAGGCGTACCTAAAAGCATCGCTCAAGAAGTCATTACTGTTCCTTTTAATGACGTAGATGCTTTTAAACAAGCGATGGATCGTTGGGGAAGCGAAGTAGCTGCCGTTCTCGTTGAACCAATTGTCGGTAACTTCGGGATCGTCGAACCGAAACCAGGCTTTTTACAAGCGATAAACGACATCGCTCACGCGGCGGGCGCACTTGTCATTTATGATGAAGTTATCACCGCTTTCCGTTTTATGTATGGCGGTGCTCAAAACTTGCTTGGGATCGAACCAGACTTAACGGCACTTGGAAAAATTATCGGTGGTGGTTTACCAATCGGCGCATACGGCGGTAGAAAAGACATTATGGAACAAGTGGCTCCACTCGGCCCTGCTTACCAAGCAGGAACGATGGCGGGAAATCCCGCTTCCATTTTAGCGGGTATTGCTTGTTTAGAAGTATTACAACAAGAAGGCGTGTACGAACATCTCGATCACCTCGGTGCGATGTTAGAGGCTGGCATTTTAACACATGCGAAAACATACGATATTCCTATTACGATTAACCGCCTAAAAGGAGCGCTCACTGTATACTTCACGACAGAAAAAGTAGAAAACTATGAACAAGCGGAACGGACAGATGGAGAGATGTTCGCAAAATTTTTCAAACTTATGCTTCATCAAGGCATTAATCTCGCCCCTTCGAAATATGAAGCATGGTTTATTACATTATCCCATACAGAAGAAGATATTGAATATACAATCGAAGCGGTAGGACACGCATTTAAATCCTTAAAAAATGAATAAATATACAATCATAACGAGGCAGGAAATCCATTCCTACCTCGTTTTTTATGCTCAAAAACAATGTAAACGCTTACATTATTCGTGAACGTTTTGTTACATGAACTGAATATTATATCCAAAAATATGAATAAATAATTGATTTTCTTTGGCAAACGTGCTAATATAGACTATAAAATTCAGAAAATTTTATTTCTTAAAAAAGTTTTGTGTAGGAGGTGGCGAAGGCGAGAAGCGAGCAATAAGCCGCTTACAAGCCGCATGCTATGAAACAACGGTGGAATCCAACTTCATTTCAACATTTTTATGAACACGAACACGATGCGTGTGGAATTGTCGCTGCGGTTGAAAAACGACGCATTCCGACAAAGGAAAACATTACAACATGTATTAACGCCCTCGTCACAATGAATCATCGCGCCGGATTCATCAACGGTGAAGGAGATGGTGTCGGTATTCATATTGACATTCCGAAAGCGCTTTGGAAAGAAAAATTTGCTGCTGCCCATCTTGATCCTCAACTCGTCGACCGCGACGATTTTATTGTTGGCCATATATTTATTACGCGAACAACGAATGTCGAAGAGAAAAAAGCACGTATGCGTCAATTGTTTGCTCAATTTCATCTCAATCTTATTTTTGAATCTGATCGCGTGACCTCTTCTTCAGCGCTCGGTCCAATCGCTTTACGCGAGGAGCCTGTATTTTGGCAAGTAGCCCTTTTACCGAACAAAAACGAAACGTTATCTAAAACATTATTTGAATTAACGGTTGAAATCGAGAAAGATGAACATATTCATGTCGCTTCCCTTAGTAACCATCATGCCATTTACAAAGTGATGGGAGCTGGAGATATTTTACCAAAATATTATCATGACTTAGCGAGTCCACTTGTCGCATCTACGATGACACTTGGCCATAATCGCTATTCAACAAATACACTATCAAACTTTTTCCGTGTACAACCGTTTAGCGTCTTAGGTCATAACGGTGAAATTAACACGATTGCCAAACTACGTGAAGAGGCAACAATGATCGGTGTTCCATTGACAAACGGCGGAAGCGATTCGCAAGACTTGAGCCGAACGATGGAAACACTTATTTATCGAGATGGCTATACGTTATTTGAAGCGATGGACTTTTTATTCCCGCCAATTGTAAATGAAATAAAAAACTATCCAGCACATTTACAAGACTTATATACCTACATTCGCGAAGCTTGGGGACATTTCGCCCAAGGACCTGCAGGCATCATTTCTCGCCATGCAGACGAGGCAGTATTTAGCGTCGATGCGCTCGGATTGCGGCCACTTTGGAAAATTGAAACAGAACACCGTTACGTATTTGCATCTGAGCCAGGCATTATTCCTGTATGCGAATATACAGGAGAACCAAAACCGCTCGCGCCGGGAGAAAAAATCGGCTTAAAATGGCAAGCGGATGGAACAATTCGTATGTATGAATACGCAGATTATCAACAAGAAGTATACAACCGTATTCGAAATCGTTTAAATATCGAAAATATGCGCCAACGTCTCCAAACGCCAACGTTCAAAACGTATGTGCTTATGGCCCAACCAACAAAAGTGCATAACGGACAATATGCTGCATTTGGTTGGGATCGTGAACATATTCAATTGCTCGAGCAAATGGCAGAAAAAGGCGCAGAACCGATTCGCTCGCTCGGTCACGATGCTCCGCTTGCAGCGATCGATCCTGAACGAAAAAACATTGCTGATTTTATAAAAGAAAGTGTGGCTGTTGTAACAAACCCTGCCATTGACCGCGACCGAGAAACAGAACATTTTTCTACACGCGTTGTCGTCGGAAAACGACCAAGTATCGTCTCAAACGAGGAACATCCGTATACCGTTGAGCTTCTTTCACCTATTTTAATCGAGGGAAAACTCGGAAATGACTGTACAGAAACGTTGCAGCAACCATCGTACGACCAACTCGTTCATACATTTGAAGAAAAACAATTGACGTACTTTATATCAGCCACGTTTTTTGAACATGAAACGATCCCAATGGCGCTCGCCCGTTTAAGCGAAGAAGCATGCGCAGCTGCGGCAAACGGAAAAACGTTGCTTGTCATTGACGATGCAAAAGCGCATCAAAATGGGCATTTATGGATCGATCCACTTCTTGTCATATCGGCCATCGATCAAGCGTTAACAAAAGCGCAATTGCGAAGAAACTGTTCGCTTCTTCTTCGTTCTGGAGCGATTCGTTCGTTGCATGATTTCATCGTTGCATACGGACTTGGCGCGAACGTCATTAGCCCATATTTAATGTTTGCGACAGTTGCTGATTCGTCCACTCGACCAGCGATCCATTTGTTCCAAGCGTTAAATAAAGGGCTTGAGAAAGTCATTTCAACGATTGGTATTCATGAATTACGTGGGTACAGCCGTCTCTTTTCATCGATCGGCTTGCATGAAGAAGTCGCAGCTGTATTAAATATTGTTAACTTTTTTGGTTCTGATTCGCTTGCCCAAAATTTTGAAGCATTAAAACAAGACGCCATCGCACGCGCAAACGATTTTGAAACAGAACAAGCAAAGTTGCGCAAAACGTTTCACGTCTTTCCACGCATTTGGAAAGCGATCGGCGAAGTGGCACAAACAGGCTCATACGATCAATATCGCGAAAAATTGACGGAAATCGAAACAGAAACGCCAACAGCTATTCGTCATTTAACAGATTTAAAACAGGCCGACGTGCCAGCTAAAAAAGAGCACGTGGACATTTCTGTCGGTGAACATAGCTTACCTTTTGTTATCGCTTCGATGTCATTTGGTTCGCAAAACGAAATTGCGTTTCGCGCTTATGCAGAGGCGGCGAACCGTCTGAACATGATTAGCTTAAACGGTGAGGGTGGCGAAATTAAAGATATGCTCGGCAAATATCCGCGCACGCGGGGGCAACAAGTCGCTTCTGGTCGATTTGGCGTCAATGCGGAACTGCTGAACTCATCGAATTTACTAGAAATTAAAATCGGGCAAGGAGCGAAACCGGGTGAAGGTGGTCATTTGCCAGGTTCGAAAGTGACAGCTAAAATCGCTGAAGCACGGAACGCAACGATCGGCTCTGATTTAATTTCACCGTCAAACAACCATGACATTTACTCGATTGAAGACTTAGCGCAAATGATTGCTGAATTAAAAACAGCAAACGACCAAGCGAAAGTCGCTGTCAAAGTGCCAGTCGTCCCTAATATTGGAACGATTGCTGTCGGCATCGCAAAAGCTGGTGCGGACATTATTACACTAAGCGGCTTCGACGGTGGAACAGGAGCAGCGCGCATCCATGCCATTCAACACGTTGGCTTACCTGTAGAAATTGGCGTGAAAGCGGCGCACAACGCGCTTTTAGAAGCTGGGTTGCGCCACCAAGTTGAAATTTGGGCAGATGGTGGCATAAAAAGCGCGATGGACGTGATCAAAGTGATGCTTCTCGGCGCCAACCGCGTTGGCTTCGGCACATTAGCGATGATTGCGATCGGATGTACAACATGTCGCGGTTGTCATTTAGATACATGCCATGTCGGAATCGCCACGCAAATTGAATCGGAAGCACAAGCGAAAGAACATGGTTTACGCCGTTTCGTTCCGAGACAATTCGAGCAAGCGGTACAAAACTTAGTTCGTTTCTTTACGGCATTTGGCGAGGAACTAAAAGCGCTCACCGCCTCTCTCGGCTATACGAACTTACAACAGCTTGTCGGTCGCTCTGATTTGCTTGAACAAACGCGCGGACGCGATCGGATGAATTTAGCAACGTTATTAAAACCATTAGAAATTGGTCAATGGTATCAAAAAGAAGTCGCGGCGACATCGGAAGAAGGAAAACTGGCCGTTGCGGCTGGAGCTGAATATTTAGATTATCACGTTGAAGACTTACATCGTTCACGCGAATTTTCAACTGTCACAGCTGAACAACGTGTACTCGGCAGCCGCGTCGCATGCCATCGTGTGCGTGGTAGATTGGACGGATCGTATAAAAAGCTGCCAAACATATCCCTTCGTTATAAAGATGGATCTGTACCTGGCAATGGACTCGGTGCATATAACGTCGCTGGCATTCATATTCATGTTGACGGCGGAGCGCAAGACGGAACTGGAAAGACAACGTTTGGCGGAGGTATTTTCGTCTTTAAAGCGAAAGGAAAAGATGGGAAGTTTTATAATGGCTCAGTCGGAAAAGGATTTGGCTACGGAGCACAAAAAGGATTGCTAATCGTACAAGGAAATGCTGACGCACGTGCAGGCATTCGCTTATCAGGAGCGGATATGATTATCGGTGGTCAAGTGACAAAACCAATTCCTGAAGTTGAACACGGCAATATCGGTGTTCACGCCAACATTAAAGGATTTGCCTTTGAATATATGACAAACGGACGCGGGCTCGTTCTCGGCGACCCAGGTCCATGGATTTGTGCAGGAATGACAGGCGGTGTCGTTTATTTACGCCATCAACCAGAAATGGGCTTAACAAAAGCCGCCCTTGAACGCCGAATCGCCAAAGGCGCAAACGTCGCAATTCAACCGCTAAACGAGAAAGGAAAAGCGGACGTCAAAGAACTACTTCGCACATATATTGATTTACTTATCGAACATGAACAGCATGAAGAAGCAGCAACACTTCAACCGTTGTTACAACAACCAGAGCAACACTTTTTTCAAGTTATTCCAAAAAAGGAACAAGCCGATCCATCCGTATCGACAGAATAAACGTCAAAAAGAACTGCCTCAAAAAAATGGGGCAGTTCTTTTAATTTTTTTCCTTTTATCTTGATATACTGATGAAAAACATGTATATTTGTTTGTTGTTCTAACAAGATGATGAAAAAGAAAGGAATTTGAGCGACGATGAGACTTGGAGCCCGCGTCTTTAAAACCGGGATTGCGATTACATTTGCATTAGTTTTAGCGAAACTGTTGCAGTTGCCTTCTCCTGTGTTTGCTGGTATTTCAGCTGTATTTGCAATGCAGCCAACGATTTACCGTTCATATTTATCTTTAATTGAACAAGTGCAAGCAAACGTCATTGGTGCAGTTTTCGCTATCGTTTTCACGCTTGTTTTCGGGCACGACCCATTTATTATTGGGCTAACCGCCATTTTAGTCATTGCGTTATTTCTTCGTCTTCGTTTAGAATCCTCTATTTCTGTTGCGCTTGTGACAGTTATTGCAATTATGGAATATACCGAAGAACACTTTATTGAATTTGCGCTTATTCGCTTTTCAACAATTATGTTAGGCGTGTTTGCAGCATTTATCGTTAATTTAGTATTTCTTCCGCCAAAGTATGAAAAGAAGCTATACACGAAAATTGTGGAATATACGGAATATATTTTGAAATGGATTCGCATGAACGTGCGACACGCGTCTGAACACCATTTATTAAAAGAAGACATCGAAAAATTTAAAGAAAACATGATGAAACTAGATCAACTTTATTTGCTTTACAAAGAAGAACGGACATATTTTCGCAAACATAAATATAGCAAATCGCGTAAACTTGTGTTATATCGCCAAATGATTGTCGCAACAAATCGAGCGCTAGAAACGTTAAAATTGTTGCATCGTTTAGAAAACGAGCTGGCACATACATCTGCTGAACTTCAAGACGCTATAAAAAACGAACTCGACTGTCTGTTAAATTATCACGATCAAATATTGCTAAAGTTCATTGGGAAGGTAAAGTCTGATCCACAATCACAATTCGTTACAGAAGCATGCTCTGGGAAAAAAGGATTAATCCACTCGTTTTTAAACCATTATGCTGGTCAAAGCATTAAGCAAGAAAATTATCAACTATTCCCACTTATCGGAGCGATTATTGAGTATAGCCATCAGCTTGAACATTTGGACACGCTGATCGAAAGCTTCCATCATTACCACAAAGAAGAGCACGTTGTCCCTACCCCAGAGCAAGAATAAAAGATGTCCCGACATACCAGCGGGACATCTTTTAGCTTTTCATACGCGGATCAAGCGCATCGCGCAATCCATCACCCATTAAGTTAAATCCTAATACTGTTAACATGATTGCCAATCCCGGAAAAATCATCGTCCATGGTGCTTGCGTTAAATATGCTTTTGAATCAGCTAGCATTTTCCCCCATTCAGGATTTGGTGGCTGTGCTCCTAACCCAAGAAATCCGAGTGCTGCCGCTTCAATAATAGCCGTTGCGATCGCAAGCGTGCCTTGGACAATAATAGGTGCCATACTATTCGGCAAAATGTGGTGGAATAAAATGCGCGCATCACTCATGCCGATTGCTTTCGCCGCTGTAATATACTCTTCCTGTTTAATGCTTAATACACGCGAACGAATGAGACGCCCGAAGTTCGGAATGTTAATGACCGCGATCGCAATGAGCGCATTTTTCAACGACGGTCCTAAAACCGCCACAATTCCAATCGCTAATAAAATGCTCGGAAATGCGAGCATAATGTCAAATATGCGCGAAATCACCGCATCAACCCATCGTCCATAGTATCCTGCGATAATCCCAAGTAAAGAGCCGATTACAACCGAACCTAACACAGAAAAAAATCCGACCCATAACGAAATGCGTGCCCCGTAAACGACACGGGAAAAAATGTCTCGTCCAAAATCATCCGTTCCAAATATATGATCTTTCGATGGTGCTTGCAAACGCATGGATAGTTGTTGGTCGTTCATATCGTACGGAGCGATAAATGGTGCGAAAATGGCAAGCAAAATGAAAAATAGCACAATGCCACTTCCGATGAGTGCCATTTTATTTTTTCGAAAGCGAATCCATCCTTCTTTCCATAAAGATGTTGCTTTTTCTTCTTGCTGTACAACATTTACCTCGTCTCGTGCCAGCTCAGCCAATACGCTCCCCTCCTTTAGTTATATTTAATTCGCGGATCAATTGCAGCATATAGAAGGTCAACAATTAAATTAATAAAAATAAAAATCATCGCAACAATTAAGATGCCTGATTGAATGACAGGATAATCGCGATAGCCAATTGCTTCATAAATGTACCGACCAATTCCCGGCCAACTGAAAATCGTTTCCGTTAAAATCGCCCCGCCAAGTAGCAATCCCATTTGTAAACCAATGACTGTCAATACAGGAATGATCGCATTTTTTAACGAATGCTTGTACACAACCCAAAACATGCTTAATCCTTTCGCACGTGCTGTACGAATATAATCCGACTTCATCACTTCAAGCATGCTTGAACGAGTCATGCGAGCAATAATAGCCATTGGGATTGTCGCTAAAGCGACACTCGGAAGCACTAAGTGTTGCAATGTTTGAAAAAACTGCTCTGTATTTCCTTGAATCAACGTATCGATGACATATAAATGGGTAATCGGTTCAATTGGATTTCGTACATCTTCTCGTCCAGATGTCGGGAACCAATCTAAGTTAATCGCAAAAATCCATTGTTCCATCAACCCGAGCCAAAAAATAGGCATCGAAACCCCAATCAATGCTAAAACCATCGCAACATAATCAAACCAAGAGTTTTGAAACCATGCGCTAATAATACCTGCATTGACACCAATAACCACAGCAATGAACATCGCTGCGAGAGATAGTTCTAATGTCGCCGCTAAATATGGCCAAATTTCTTGTGAAACCGCAACCCCCGTGCGAATGGATTCCCCTAAATCCCCTTTTAATAATCCGCCAAGATATTTTATATATTGAATGTACCACGGTTGGTCTAATCCGAGTTTATGCGTTAACGCCTCTACCGCTTCTTTCGTCGCCTTTTGTCCTAAAATGACTTGCGCAGGGTTTCCAGGAATGGCACGAATCATGAAAAACACGACGAGCGACATGCCAAGCAAAACAGGAATGACCGTTAAAATGCGTTTGACCGTATATGAAAACATACGTTTCACTCCTTTCTGACATGATGGAAAGGGAGAGGATTCCCTCCCCTCCCTCAACACAAATGTTATTTAAACTGTACTTTTGTAAATTTATCCGTTCCTGTCGGATGCGGATTAAAACCATCAATGTTTGCCTTACCTGCTAATAACGGTGTTGAGTGTACGAGCGGAATCCATGGTGCGTCTTCTTTAATAATTTCTTGTGCTTTTTTGTACAATTCGTTTCGTTTGTTTTCATCGCTAACTGTTTGTGCTTCGATTAAAATGTTGTGCAACTCATCGTTTGCATAGTATGTGTAGTTGTTGCTACCAATGCTATCTTTATCAAGCAACGCATATAGAAAGTTGTCTGCATCACCGTTATCGCCCGTCCAACCGAGCAAGAAGGCGTCTGCTTCTCCTTTTGCCACTTTATCTAGGTATGTCGCCCATTCATACGTAACGATTTTTGCTTTTACGCCAATTTTCGCAAAGCTTGCTTGTAATGCTTCGGCTACTTTTTGTCCATCTGGCATGTATGGACGTGGAACAGGCATCGCCCATAATTCCATTTCAAAGCCGTTTGGATAACCAGCTTCTGCAAGCAATTGTTTTGCTTTTTCTAAATCATACGGATAGTCTTGGATCGCGTCGTTGTAGCCAGGAATGCTTGGCGGTAATGGGTTTTTCGCCGGTTGTGCTTGGCCTGCATAAAACGCATCAATAATCGCTTGTTTATCTACCGCATGATTCAATGCTTGACGAACGAGTTTGTTGCCTAATGGACCGCGTGTAACAGTTAATCCGACATAACCGACGTTCATCGAAGGACGTTTAAACACTTGGAAATCTTTATTTCCTTCTACTTGAGCTAAATCAGAAGGATTCAAATCTTCCATAATATCAATCTCGCCTTTTAACAACGCATTGAGGCGCGCAGAGTTGTCTGGAATCGATACGAAAATTAACTTATCAAGTTTTGGATGGCCTTCTAACCAATATTCCTTATTTTTCTCAAGCACGATGCGTTCATTGCGCTTCCACTCTTTAAAGACAAATGGACCTGTACCAACAGGATTTTCACCAAATTTGTCGCCATATTTTTTAATTGCTTCCGGGCTAGCGATTGCAAACGGTACCATCGCCAGATTTTTTAAGAATGGCGCTTGCGGACGTTTTAAAACGAACTGCACCGTATGTTCATCTAACGCTTTTACTTCTTTAATGACATGCCCTTCATCATTTTTGTATCCACCAAACATTGAACCATAATAAGGGAACGTATCTGCATTCCCGTTTGCCCAACGTTCAAAGTTAAATACAACAGCTTCTGCGTTAAAATCTGTCCCGTCATGGAACTTTACACCTTCACGAAGCTTGAACGTGTACGTTAAGCCATCGTCAGAAATCGTCCATTCTTTCGCTAATGCTGGTTGAATCGTTGTATCACCATCGTTATAGTCTAGAAGTGTGTCAAAAATGTTTTTTGTTACTTTAAACGATTCACCATCTGTCACTGTGGCTGGGTCTAACCCAACAGAGTCGCCGCCGCGTCCATAGACGAGCGTCGTTTGCTTTTCAGCTTCTTCCGTCTTGTCTCCGCCTGTTTGTTCCGACTTGCCGCAACCTGCAAGTGCAGTCGCTGCTACAAGAAGAAACGTAAGCATGGTTAATAACCATTTTTTCTTCATTTCTTTTCCCCCTTAGTGAATAATATATTTCATCGCCTAGCCATCTTTATGTATAAAGATGGCAGGCGACGTAATGCCCATTTCCAACGTCTTTCCAATCTGGTTTTTTCGTTTTACAAATATCCATACATGCTTGACATCGTGTATGAAAAGCGCAACCTGTTGGTGGATTTGATGGACTCGGTAAATCCCCGGTGAGCAGTTGCTTTTCTTTTTTATATTCCGGATCTGGAATCGGAACAGCTTCAAGCAATGCTTTTGTGTACGGATGTTTCGGATGGCGATATAGCTCTTCGCTGTTAGCAAGTTCAACCATTCGTCCTAAATACATGACGCCAACACGATCGCTAATATGACGCACAACACCAAGATCGTGAGCGATAAAAATATATGTTAAACCAAACTCTTTTTGTAAATCTTCTAGTAAGTTAAGCACTTGTGCCTGAATGGACACATCTAGTGCGGAAACGGGCTCATCCGCGATAATGAGCTTCGGTTTCGTCATCAATGCGCGAGCGATACCGATACGTTGTCGTTGTCCTCCGCTAAATTGATGCGGATAACGTTTCGCATGATAGCTACTTAATCCAACGACTTCTAACATCTCCCGCACCTTTTTTCGTCGCTCTTCCTTTGAACCAATTCCATGGACGATCAGCGGTTCTTCTAAAATTTTTTCTACTGTATGGCGCGGATTGAGCGATGCAAACGGATCTTGAAAAATCATTTGCATATCGCGACGCACTTTTCTTAATTGTAGGGGCGATAGTTTTGTCACTTCTTCATTTTCAAATAAAATAGATCCTTCCGTTGGCTCAATAAGACGCATGAGCATACGCCCCGTCGTCGATTTTCCACAGCCGCTCTCCCCGACAATGCCTAGCGTTTCTCCTTTGTAAACAACGAACGATAAATCATCGACCGCTTTCACTTGACCGATTTGTTTATTAAACAAGCCTGCCGTAATCGGAAAATATTTTTTTAACCCTTTAACTTGTAGTAACGGTTCGTTCATGGATGACGTTTTCCTCCTTTGTATACAAAAAACAACGCGCGCGATGGCCTTGTTCTACTTCGTATAAATCAGGATTTTGGGAAAAGCACCGCTCAAATGCTTGCTCGCACCTTGCCGCAAAACGACAACCTTGTTTAATCGAGCCCGGCTTCGGTACGCTTCCTGGAATAGAATATAAACGTGCTTTTCTTTCCCGAATATCTGGAACAGAACGAATAAGTCCAATCGTATATGGATGTTTTGGATTGCGAAAAATCGTTTGAACATCCCCTTCTTCAATGATTTTTCCTGCATACATAACAACGACGCGATGACACATTTCAGCTACGACTCCTAAATCGTGTGTGATCATCATAATCGCTGTGCCGAATTGTTCGTTTAACTGTTTCATCAAATGTAAAATTTGCGCCTGAATCGTCACGTCTAAAGCAGTCGTTGGCTCATCTGCAATTAATAAAGATGGATTGCACACCATCGCCATCGCAATCATCACACGCTGTCGCATGCCTCCTGATAGCTGATGCGGATATTCATCGATGATCTCCTCAGCACGAGGTAGACCGACAAGTTTAAGCATATCAATGGCTCGCTTTCGCGCTTCTAATTTGCTCATTTTTTGATGAATACGAATCGCTTCAATCATTTGGTTGCCGATCGTAAAAAGCGGATTTAATGACGTCATCGGCTCTTGGAAAATCATCGCCATTTCATTCCCACGTATTTCTTTCATCCGTTTTTCCGATGCTAGCACAATATTTTCATTTTTAAACCATATTTCCCCATCTGTAATTTTTCCGATTCCTTTTGGCAACAATCCCATAATAGAGAGCGATGTAACACTTTTTCCACAGCCCGATTCACCGACAACGCCTAAAATTTCACCTTTATTTATGTAAAAGTCTATGCCATCAACCGCAGGAACTTCCCCTTCGTCTGTGAAAAAGCATGTTTTTAAGCTTTTTACTTGTAAAATCGCTTCATCTCCCACGGAAGCCACTCCTTTTATATACAGAAAATTTATATTTTTAAAATAACTTTTATGTTACGTTTCAAATTATTACACGAATATTAAAAAAATACAATAAAAAAATTCAAAAAATTTAATCATTGTTTATAAAAAATAAAAAACAACGGCCATTAGTAAGTAACCGTTGTTTTTTGTTCATGTATGTATCATTTTCACTTTCTACACATAATAAACTTTTTATACCAATGTTCAACTACTTCAGGAGCAAATGGTCCCTTTTTCTCTTTAATCCATTGAATTAATTTTTGAACATTATTTTTTAAAACTTTATCAATAATTTCAGGGTAGTTCATTTGTTCGCGATGGCGCTCATATTCATCGCGATCTAATATGTCATATTGACCGTTCGGGAATACTTTAATATCTAAGTCATAATCGATATACTTTAGCGCTTCCCCATCCCAAACGTAAGGCGAGCTAATGTTGCAATAGTAATACACCCCTTCAGCACGAATCATCGCAATAATGTTAAACCAATGTTTTGCATAAAAAAAACAAATGGCCGGCTCACGCGTCACCCACGTTCTCCCATCCGCTTCTGTCACAAGTGTACGATCGTTGCCACCAATTATTTCTTCTTCGCTTCCTTTTAACACAACGGTTTCTTTCCATGCACGATGGATACGGCCATCATGTTTATAACTATGAATTTGAATGATCTCCCCTGTTTGTGGATATTCCATACTCATTCCCTACTTTCATTCGACGCCTTTTCCTCTATTATACCGTTAATAAGCAATGAAGAAAAAGAGCATCGGACGAAAACCGATGCCCTTTGCCCGTTATTGATTTTTCTTTGCTTCTGCTTTTGCGTTTTGTTGCTTCACATGTTGAACATCTGTTTCAGTTGAAAACTCTGTTCCGTACTGACCAGCATTTTGCTGTTTCACATGTTGAATGTTTGTTCCTGCAATCGTTTTGTTTGGCTTCATCATTCTCACCTCCACGCTCATTACTTTGTACCGTCTATTTAAAAAATATCCGTATGAATAATTTTTTGTCTCACTTTCTACACTACATAAAGAGGTGAAAACAATGTATATTGGACGCGATTTAACAGCCTTGCAAATGATTCCGAAACAGCAGTGGAAAGATAGCGAGTTAGCGTTTTTTCATCATGCTCTTCAACAAGTCACTCCGTATTTAAACGCTGAGGGACAAACAATGCATCGTGAAATTGTGGAAGAAATTGAAGCAAGAGGCGGTTTACAGCGAAACGAAGCGACATATACGAATGGAACGCGCGTATTTTACGAGTAAAGGCTGTTGCCTTTACTCGTACGCTTGCCATATTTTTTGATATATAACTGGGAACGCATATTGCTTTAGCTCATCGATCGTCACCCATTTATTCGTTTCATCCCCCATTTGTAATTCCAGCGCATTCCCTTTATATGCTTCAATATGCCATACAACATGGGAAAATACGTGCTCAAATGAACCGATTCGCTCCATCGAACGAATGACGACATGATATCGTTCACTTATTTCTTTTACAAATGCTTCATCATTTCGTGTTGGAGCATGTTCATCATTTGGAAATTGCCATAAATTTGCCAACAACCCACGAGGAGGGCGTTTTTGAATGAGTATATTTCCCTTTTTATTCATAAGCACAATGGCACGGAAAGAAATACGTTTCGGTGCTTTCCCTTTTGTTTTTACAGGCAGCTCTGTTTCCACCCCTTCGGCAAACGCCCGACAATGACGCTGAACAGGACATAGAAAGCAACTCGGATTTTTCGGCGTGCAAACGAGCGCACCAAGTTCCATTAACGCTTGATTAAAATCAGACGGATTGTCGTGTGAAATAATTTTGGAAACAATGTTTTCAAACTTTTTTCGTGTACTTCCTTTCGCAATATCATCTGTTATATAAAAAATACGCGACAATACTCGCATAACATTTCCATCTACCGCAGGTTCAGGAATACCGTAAGCGATGCTTAACACCGCCCCTGTTGTATAAGGCCCAACCCCTTTCAATGAAGAAAACTGTTCTTTGGACGCAGGTACACATCCTCCGTACTTTTCTTTCACTTCTTTTACCGCTTCATGCAAATGACGAATACGCGAGTAATAGCCGAGCCCTTCCCACGCCTTCAACACTTCTTCTTCCTCTGCTTCAGCTAAGGAGTCTAAAGTCGGAAACTTTTCGATAAAATGATAAAAGTAAGGGATGACTGTATCGACTCGCGTTTGTTGAAGCATCACTTCAGATACCCATATTTTGTAAGGATCTTTATCTTTTCGCCACGGTAAATCGCGTTGCTCTGTTTGAAACCAATGAATTAAATCATGTTGAAACTGCTTAATATGAAAATGAGCCAATATTTGTTGTACATTTTCTTTCACGTTCATTCCTCCAAGGTGGTAAACTAAAAGTAAGTCCAATCAGAAAAAGGAGGCCTTTTATTTGGATACAGGTACACACGTTTTAATGGGGTTTGCATTAGGTGGATTAGCTACGTTCGATCCAGCGATCGCTAACGATCCGACGCTTGCGCATGCCGTGCTTATCGGCACGCTCGTCGGTTCACAAGCACCTGATATTGATACCGTTTTTAAATTAAAAAATAACGCTAAATATATTCGCAATCATCGCGGCATGACACATTCCATTCCAGCTTTGTTCATTTGGACATTGCTCATTAGCGTCACTCTCTTTTATATATATGACACGTCTTTTTTCCATGTAGCCCTTTGGACATTCATCGCCGTTAGCGTACATGTGTTTGTCGACATTTTTAATTCATATGGCACACAAGCATTACGTCCGTTTTCAAAGAAATGGGTCGCGCTCGGCATCATTAACACGTTCGACCCGTTTATTTTTATCATCCACTTAGCTGGTATTGTCTTATGGCTAAACGGACATCATGCGGGGTACACGTTTCTAGCTGTATATGTCGTGCTCATTGGTTACTATATCATTCGTTTTCGCCAACAACAAGCAATAAAACGCAAGTTGAAACAAATGTTTCCGGATGTTGAACAAGTCATTACCGTTCCGACAATAAAATGGAACGAATGGCATTTAGCTGTCACGACATCAAACCATTTTTACGTTGTGCGCGCGCAAAACGGGACAATTGATGTACTCGACATATTCGAAAAATGTCCGATTCCAGACATCCCAATCATTCAAAAAGCAAAACAAGATGAAAATTTAGCTGCATTTTTATCGTTTTCCCCTGTATATCGTTGGGAAATTCATGAGTATAACGATCATTATGAAGTGCGTTTCATCGACTTGCGTTACCGAAGCAAAAATTATTATCCGTTTGTGGCAGTCGTACAACTTGATCTCGACCTAAATATTGTTAGCTCATATACAGGATGGATTTTTAGCGAAAAGAAATTGCGCAAAAAATTAGAACTTATTCCAAGCTAAAGCAAGCATGCTCGTTCATAAATAGACGTTTATTAACGAATACTATACGTGTGCTCAAAAAGCACGAAATGAACGGCTGGGGGGACTAACATTGGGCAACAAAGAACGAGGCTTTCCGAATCAAAACAATGAAAAATTAGAAGGCGAGCCACGCGCAAAAGCAGAGTACGCATCAAAACGTGCAAACGGCACGATTAATACGCACCCTCAAGAACGAATGCACGCGTCCAGTAAACGAGGCGACATCGAGGAGGAATAAAATGGGTAAACATTGGCGAAAAAAATTTTATGATAACCGCTATCCCGATCCGTTCCCACAACCATGGGCAAACCCGAAACACGCCCATGCCCAAGTAAATGGCGAAACACAACAATCACAAAGTTTAATGATTTTACATTCTGAAGTAAGCAAACGGAAAATATAATGAAAAAGAGGTTGACGAACGCGTCAACCTCTTTTCTTTAGCAATGAAATGGGCAACGCCACTTCGGTGTTCGGATCATTCAAACGATACCCCCATGCGAATACGCCGTTTATATATTGAAGTTTAAATAACGACTGCGGATCTCCTTCAATTTCGTAAAATTCTCCCGGTGGAAAGTCATCGGGATTTAATAAGTATGCTTTAGCCATGGCAATTTTCCGCTCATACACAGCATATTCGTTTACCATTCCCATTTGTTCTGCTTTTCGTGCTTTTTCAGTTAATGTGGCGATCTCTTGTTTTAATTCCCATTCGTTCATTTCACTATATCGTTTTTGATCCATTCTCCCCACTCCACTTTATGACAACTTCATTTTCATCGTATCATAAAGTGAAGCTAAAATACATAGATCAAGAGAAGGATAAATATTCCAGTCATCAATACGTAATAAAGCATCGGGATGAGGGTCATACGAATGATCGTTCCTTCTTTCCCAGCTAGACCAACAACGGAAGCCGCTGCAACAACGTTTAATACACAAACCATGTTACCTGCATTCGCCCCTAACATTTGGCCAGCGATGACGATATGATGAGGCACTTGAATTTGATCAGCAATGCTAAATTGGAATAAAGAAAACATCATATTACTAAACGTCGCACTACCGGAAATAAACGAACCAAGAGCCCCAATCAAAGGAGCAACTAACGGCCAAGCAGCCCCTACTGCCCCGGCGACCATCGACGCTAACTCAATTGGCATACTAGCAAGCCCTGCATCGTTTACACCAGAGTTAATAAAAATGCGCACCATCGGCACAGCTGTTCCGAGCGCAATGGCACTACCGATCAGCGTATATGCCGATTCTTTCATCGTTGCCACGACATCTTCTCGCTTCATTTTATGCATAAAAATCGTAATAAAGATGACGACAAGGAAAATCGTTCCTGGCAAATATAACGGTTCAATCGATGTACTAATGTTTGTTCCTAAAATGTTGTTGAACTGTACTTTCACAGAACGTAACCATGCTTTTAACGGCAAGTTTTGCAAACGTGTCAACACTAAAATAATCGCCACAAGAACATACGGCATCCATGCAAGTAAAAGAGGCATTTCATTTTTTTGTACGTTCGCAACATGTTGTATTCCATCTGTTTTCTTAAAATCCCATGGCTCTTTTGGCAATAAAAATCCTTTTTTCGCCGCTGGGACAACGATCGCCAAGCCGATTAATCCACCGATCATGGAAGGAAACTCTGGTCCGAGAAAAGAAGCAACGAGAAAGGCTGGAAGTGTAAAGCTAAGCCCCGCAAATAAAGCGAACTTCCAAATTTCGAATCCTTCTTTCCACGAACGATTTTCTCCAAAAAAGCGCGTTAAAATAAGCACTAAAATAAGCGGAATGAACGTACCGATTACAATGTCAAACGACACGGCTTGTTTTGCGAGCGTTTGAAGAAACGTAGATAAATCGGCTGTGCCGATCACTTGTTGCACTTGTTGGGCAACAGAATTTCCTTCGCGAAGCCCTTGGTCTACCCCGACAATAATTGGTGTTCCGACAGCTCCGAACGAAACAGGACTACTATCTGCGACAAGCGCAACAACAACCGCAGCAAGTGGCGGAAACCCTAAAGCAACAAGAAGTGGGGCCCCGATGGCTGCAGGCGTCCCAAATCCTGCTGCTCCTTCAATAAATGCCCCAAACAACCATGCGATAATGATGACTTGCACACGCCGGTCGCGCGTAATGCCTAAAAATCCGCTTCGAATCGTATCCATCGCTCCACTTTTCGTCAACGTATTTAACAACAAAATCGCACCGAAAATAATCCACAAAATCGAAATAGCTACAATAACACCTTCAATCGTTGCAGCTGCCACTTGAATGCTGGGCATTTTCCAAACAAATAATGATAAAATAACAGTAATAAGAAAACTAATCGGCATCGCTTTTGCCGCCGGTAAACGCAATAAAACGAGAAAAAGAAAGACAGCTAATACCGGTGTAGAAGCTGTAATCACTTGTAAAAAGCTCATATTGTTCCCCTTTCTTTGTTGTAATATAATGACATAAGACATTATACCATATGTTTGTGCATATATTCACAATAACATTTGACTACTTCTTGACAACTGCTTATGTATACGTTTTCCATATTGTTGTGAATATATAATATACGAAAGGATGAAAGTAATGGAAAGTATCATCATCACAGGGGCTGGAACGGGTCTTGGAAAAGAACTTGCCCTTTTATATGCACAACGAGGGTACGAAATCATTTTAGTTGGGAGAAGAAAGGAGCCCCTACAATCTGTTCAAAAACAAATCGAATCTTTTGGAGGAAAAGCAGTCGCTTTTTCTCTTGATATTACAAATAATGAACAAGTGCATAAAGCGGCTGAAACGCTTTGTCAGAAGCATAACATAACGATGCTCATTAACAATGCAGGTGTCGGTCATTTCGGACCGCTTGAGCAAATGACGGAGCAACATATTCATGAAATGATCGACATTAACGTCAAAGGCACAATATATATGACAAAAGCGTTTCTTCCGTATTTTAAGACGTTGCAGGAAGCAAATATTATGAACATTATTTCGACGGCTGGTTTGCGCGGCAAAGTAAATGAAAGTGTATATGTCGCAAGTAAATTTGCTGTACGTGGATTTAGCGAAAGTCTTGTAAAGGAGCTTGCGGAAACGAACGTTGCCGTCACCGCTGTATATATGGGTGGGATGAACACACCTTTTTGGGACGATTGCAACCATATTCAAGATCGCTCTCGTCTTCGTTCTCCTAAACAAGTAGCGGAAACGGTCGTAAATGAATACAAACGCCAACCAGAAATAATCGTTGAATAGGAGGAATTAATCCTCCTTTTTCTTTTCCAAAAATTTCTCAATTAACGAAAGCGGAAACCCTTTTCGGTATAGTGCTTGTTTCATTTTTTGTTCGTACGTATAACGGTCATATGTTTCATAGCGACGATGTGATTTTTCTCCATGATATACGAGCGCTTCCCATTGTTCTTCATCGTTTAAAGTGATCTGTTGCTTTATCCTCTCAACGATATGGACAGGAAAACCTTTCATATGCAGCAGTTGCGCTATGTACGCTTTTTGCTCTTGATATGATCGTTTTTTTGATTGTTTATTTACTTTTTCAACCCACTTCATCGCTTTATCCTGTTGCATCTCTTCCGTATAACGCTCCATCGCTTTCGCAATCGCATCTTCACATATTCCTTTATCTATCAGCTCTTTATAAATGACATAAGGTCCTTTCATCGTCGTATTTACTTGCGTTTGCACGTACGCATGTGCAAATTGTTCATCGTCTATATATCGCTCATTTTGTAGCTTCCCAATTACTCGTTCAATCGTCCCACGATCTACTCCTTTTTTTTCTAGATAATCCGTAACTTCTTGTTTCGAACGCATACGGTAAGCTAAAAAACGAAGCGCCATCTTATATGCTTTTGTTTCGTCATCTTTTTTTATCATTTCCATCCATTGCTTTTCTGTTACTGTCATTCCTTTTTTCAGCCGATACTCAATCAATACATCTTGATCAACAGAAACGAGTTGTTTCTCTCCATCTTCTTTGACAAGATGGACGTAAAAACGTTCAGCATTTTTTTTATCTACTTCAATTTTTTCAATTCGCATCGTTGAACACACCTTTTCTTTCTTTTTCTTTTTAAAAAACGCATAATATAAGGAAAGGAGGGAAAATAATGAATATTTTAATTGCTGGAGGAACCGGATTTGTCGGTAAAGCATTGACGACATATTTTACACGAAATGGCCATCATATGTATATATTAACGCGAAACGCTCAAAAACGGGAGAACGATCCGTATGTTCATTATGTGCAATGGCTAACAGACGGTGCAAATCCTATCGAACAATTGCCTTCGATCGATGTTGTCATTAATCTAGCTGGTGAATCGATTAATAGTGGACGGTGGAACGAAGCGAGAAAGCGAGCCATTGTAGAAAGCCGATTACAAGCAACAAATGCAATACATGACCTCATCTCCAATATGAAACAAAAGCCAAACGTTGTCATTCAAGCGAGTGCCATTGGCATTTATGGCACGTCCCTTGATCAGACGTTTACAGAGCGAAATGAAAGGACAGGAACAGACTTTTTAGCTCAAACCGTAAAACGATGGGAAGAAGCTGGACGACGCATGGAAGAGATCGGTGTCCGAACGGTGTTTATGCGTTTCGGCATTATTTTAGGAAGAAACGGTGGGGCTCTTCCACGCATCGTTCTTCCTTACAAATGGTTCATTGGTGGAACGATTGGACACGGTAAACAATGGATGTCATGGGTGCATATAGAGGACGTCGTTGGTGCCATCGATTTTGTTATTCGACACGAAAACGTATCAGGCCCGATTAACGTCACCGCTCCATATCCTGTAACGATGGAGCAGTTTGGAAAAACGGTGGCAAACATATTACATCGCCCACATTGGCTCCCTGTTCCAGCCTTCGCTCTAAAAGTATTATTGGGGGAAATGAGCATGCTTGTGCTAGAAGGACAACGTATCATCCCTGAAAAACTACTTCAAGCAGGATATCATTTTGCATTCCCCACTATTGATCGAGCGCTAGCGAACATACTAAAATCGTGACGAATACACTATACGAAAAAGAAATAAAGGAGCTTCTTGGAATGAAAAGCATATTGCTCAAATACGGGACCGTATATCCAATTACTTCTCCTCCGATGAAGGGGGCAGATGTACGTATTGAAAACGGGAAAATCACACATATTGGTTATGATCTTCCTGTTCACGAAGGAACAGAAGTGATCGATGTATCTGGAAAATATGTTTTCCCTGGTTTCATTGATGTGCATACGCATCTCGGTTTGTATGATGAAGGAACCGGATGGGCAGGTAACGATGCAAATGAAACGATTGAAACGATGACTCCACATGTACGTGCTATTGATAGCGTATATCCGCTCGACCCCGGCTTTCGGGATGCGATTGAACACGGCATTACAACGGTTCATATTATGCCCGGAAGTGCGAATGTCATCGGTGGAACGACGGCAGTCATTAAGACGTATGGGAAAAATGTCGAAAACATGATTATTAAACAACCAGCTGGCTTAAAAATCGCCCTTGGTGAAAACCCGAAACGAATGCATAGCCAAGGGAATAAAGAGTCACTTACCCGCATGGGCATTATGGGAATGCTTCGCGAAACGTTTTACAACGCGAAATATAGCGATTGGCCGCGCGATTTTCGCACGATCCCGATCATTCAAGCATTAAATCGTGAAATTCCGATTCGTGTTCACGCCCATCGCGCTGATGATATTTTATCCGCCATTCGCCTAGCCGACGAGTTTGGGCTTGATTTACGCATCGAACATTGTACAGAAGGACATTTAATCGCTGAGGAGCTACAAGGACGCAACTTACAAGTTTCTGTTGGACCAACACTAACACGCCGATCCAAAGTAGAGTTAAAAAATAAAAGTTGGAAAACATACAAAATTTTATGTGATGCAGGTGTTCACGTCTCTATTACTACAGACCATCCGTACACGCCAATTCAATATTTACACATTTGCGCTGCCATCGCTGTGCGCGAAGGGCTTGATGAACAAAAAGCGCTCGAAGGCATTACGATTTTACCAGCACGTAATTTAGGAGTAGACAACCGTGTCGGCAGCTTAGAGGTTGGAAAAGATGCCGATATTGTCGTTTGGAATTACCATCCGTTTCACTATGTTGCAACCCCTATATTTACAATGATTAATGGTGAAATAATATACAAAAAAAATTAACAAAAAAACTATTTATTTTTTACACTGTTTCAAGTATGATATAAAAGGTTATATGCGAAATATACGTTCAAAACTATATATCGATGCGACAGTAAGGGAAGGCAAATGGTGCGCCACCAGCCATGCGCTGGTTCTAGTGGGTTCGATTCCCACCCCGAAATTTTTTGATTTGCATAAATTAAAAAATTTCGAGGGTGGCTCGTTCCCTATGGTCGACTGCCCTCGTGAATGGAGGGAGATTCGATGTTAAAAAAACGCGAATTACAAGATTGCCAAGCGTTATATGAGCTTATGGTGCACCCAGACGTCTTCCCTTTCGTGCGCCATAAAGCAAATTCATACGAAGAATTTTTGTTTATAACGAAGCAAACGATTGAAGCCGAAGAACGCGGTGAACTCATTTCGCGCACCATTTTAGATGAGTGGGGCAATCCGATTGGAACGATTAACTTATTTGACATTGAAGATGGCGCTGGTTTTTTAGGCACATGGCTTGGAAAACCGTATCATGGGAAAGGTTACAATCAAATCGCAAAAGACGCCTTCTTTAATGAACTGTTTTACGAACGTTCCATCAACACGATCTTCATGCGCATTCGCAAAGTCAACGTCCGCTCCACAAAAGCCGCTGAAAAACTTCCTTACGTCACCCTTGCTAATGAAACAAGAAAGCAATTATGGGAAGCAATAAACCAAGGCGAAGATATATATAATCTATATGAAATTTCAAAGGACAACTATACGTTGTATGCGATGCGCCAACAAAAGCTTGACGATGAACAACAGCGAAAAGAAGCATAACCTGTTCTGTGCGAACAGGTTTTTTTATTTGGATAATTTTTTACTTTTCTGTTCATAATGTTAACGTGACATTTTTATAAAAGCGAGGGATACATATGCCTGACAAAAAGAAACGTGAAAAAACAAAAAGTACGCTCTCTAGCGCACAAGAAGTGACATACGCCCGCGATTTCAAACGCGCGGACCAAGCCGGTGGGTTTACCGACAAACATGCTCGTCATTAACAACATTCTCCATTCATTTTTTCCATCGTTCATCACATGCTACTAACGAGATGAGCAAAGAGGAGGGAATAGTGATGGGTCGTTCACGCGGTCAAAAAACGCGAGATAAAAACAAATCGACGATGCCTCAAGTACCAAAAACAATGAAATCAGACGGCTATGATGTAGAGTTTTCTACAGAACTGGCTGATCATGAAGATTTAGAGGCACAAGCACGCGCTGAAGCAGCTGGCATTCGCCAAAGTAAAAGAAGAAAATCCTAGTAAAATGAAGGTGTCCCACCACAATGACGGGACACCTTTTCAAACTATACTTTAAACGTTGCAACAGCATTGCGCAATTGCTCCGCCAATTCGGCTAACGATGTGGCTGCGGACGTCACTTCTTCACTTGAAGCAAGCTGTTCTTCAGAAGAAGCAGAAACTTCGGTCGTCCGTTCAACAAACCGTTTCGCAATAGACGATACTTCATCCATTGAAGCATGTACTTGATGAACGCCTGCCGACATTTGTTCTGAAATCGCTGATAGTTCTTGGATTTGTGCATTCACTTGTTCAATGGAACGCAAAATTTGTCCAAAGAACGTTCCTGTCTGCTCCACTAATTTTGTTCCTTGTTTCACTTCTTCCGTTCCTTTGCCGACAATATGCACAACATAACCTGTATTTTGTTGAATCATCTCAATTAATTGCGCAATTTGATTTGCCGATTCGCGAGATTGCTCTGCGAGTTTACGCACTTCATCCGCCACGACCGCAAATCCTTTTCCGTGTTCTCCGGCACGTGCCGCTTCAATCGCTGCGTTAAGTGCCAATAAATTCGTTTGTTCAGCAATACCGACGATGACGTCAACAATTTTTCCAATTTGGGCCGACTTCTCATTTAACTCTTTAATAACTACATTTGTTTCGTTTGTTGATTCGTTAATCGTATTCATTTGCGTCACAACTTGTTGTAAATATTGCTGGCCAACAGTAGCTTGTTTTGTCGTTTCTGTTGCGGAGTTCGCCACGACGGTTGCTGTTTGAGCCATGCGCTCAATTCCTGCCACCATTTCACCGATAGCTTGCGAACTCTCCTCCGCATGTTTTTCTTGCATTTCTGCTCCTTGGGCTACTTCTTGGATCGCTGTCGTCACCTCTTCTGTCGCTGCGCTTGCCTGTTCAGCACTTGCCATCAACTCTTGAGCAGAAGCAGACACATGCTCAGTCGCTGTGCTTACTTGTTGAATAAGCTGTTTCAAATTGTGAACCATTTGGTTAAACGATTTTGCTAATTGACCAATTTCATCACGATTTGCTACATGAATATCATCAACTGACAAATCGCCGTGCGCAATTTTTTCGGCATGTTCGGAAATTTGTTGAACAGGTCTTGAAATTTTTTCGCTAATATATAGTGCGATTGCGATGCTCACAAGAAAAGCGATGCCGATTGTAATAAGCGTCATATACTTCATATCTTTCGCTTGTTTAGACAACATCGCGCTCATTTGTTGCAAATGTTCCCCTTGCACTGCCCGCGCTTGTTCCCCTGCATCTGTCACTTCGACCGTAATGGCATTTCCTCGCTCTTTCATTAAGCGTGAAATTTCATCCATTTGACCTTGCTTGTAAAAATCGATCGCTTGTTTCGCAAGGTCGCGATACTCTTGTTCAGCTTTCACTAAAAGGTCAATGGCCTGCTTTCCTTTACCCTCTAGCTGTAATGACTCCATTTTTTCTTGGTTAGTCGAAAACTCGCTCGCTGCTTGCTCGAATGCGGTTAAGCTTTCCGGTTTTCCATTAATTAAATACCCTCGTACAGCAATTTGTTCACGCAACATCGCATTTTGCATGTTTGTAACGAGAGTAATCCGTTCAAATCCTTTTTTCATCGCTTCTGAATACTGCTCATCAATTGTCTCTAGCCGATTATATGTAAACATACTTACGACAACAAACAACAATAATACGGAAAGAAACGTCGCCACTAATTTTTTTCTTACTGTTACCTTCATGTTGGTCTCATCCTCCTGTGTTGGTAAAAATAAAAGCTGCCTAAACACAAACATATAGGCAGCTATCGCTCAACAGTAAAGCCTTCTGATCATTGAAGGGCAACTGGCTGGCATATCTATACAATAGACGTAGCCCCTATAGCTTTGCGTCCTACCCTTTCGAGTAGTTTGCCGATTATTCAATTTTTTACATTTTCATCTTAACATAGCAACTAAGAAAAAGGAAGCACGAAATTATGACTAAAACGGAAACTTTATATGATGTCAACCCCAAAACCAAAATGTTAACTTTTGTCGAAGTTCAACCGCTTGAAAACATTAACGATGTATTCGATCGTATGTTAAAAGGACAAATTAACGGTCGCGTTGTGTTAAAAGTAGATTAAGCAAAAGAAGGCGTCCTGAAGGCGCCTTCTTATTTGATTTCAACTAAAATGAATAGAGCTATTTCTTCGTCGTATTGATCCGAAATGGAACGTAAAGTGGACAAAATCTCATAAATGCCGTAGCGATAAGAACAATTCCTAAAATACCGACATATTTTATATTTCCTTCAAGGAAAAATAATCCTAATAGTGCAATACCTAATATGAATCGAATCATGCGATCGACAGAACCAACATTTGCTTTCATCTTTTTCCCCCCTCTTCTTATCTATCTTTAATCATAGAGGAAAAAAGGGAAACGTTCTGTGATAAAGTCACATTGTTGCAAATTTGTCACATAACCCTTTTTTGTCCACAATTTTTATTTTCCCACGCGCTAGTTGAATATATCCTTCCCGCTCGAATTGCTTCAATATTCGGCTGACGACTTCGCGTGCCGTTCCAAGTTCCACAGCAATATGTTCATGCGTCATCTCGATCGTGTTTGCCTTGCTGTTGTCGCATCGTGTAAGTAAAAACTCAATCATGCGCTTATCCATCTTTTCAAATACAATATGCTCAATCATTTGCATCATCGCCATAAAGCGATTCATCACCATATCATAAACGAACGTTTGTAGCTCAACATTTGTTGTCATCATCTTCGCAAACGTATCTTTCGGAACAATTAGTACTTCCGCATCTTCTTCTACAATCGCGGTCGCCGGAAAAGGTGAATGCGACAATACGCTTGAAATGGTCAACACACACGACTCCCCACGACAAACGCGATATAAATTCACTTCTTTTCCATTCTCCCCTATTTTTGCGACCCGAATGACACCAGAGACGATAAAAGCGACATGCTCACACATATCCCCTTCTTGAAAAACAATCGTTCCTTTCGAGAGCTTTACAGTTATGTATGAATTGTCGTATAAAAACGGAAACACGATCCCCTCCCCTTTCTTCACCTTACATTACAATGTAAAACCCGTCCCTTTCTACAACAAACAACTTCCCTCAAATATGAGAGAAGCTCCTTTACGTCCCACAAAACGTCCGATACGGACGATCAGACGGTGCTGGAGGTTTAGCATATTGTTCTTGTTCTTTCGTGTACGCATACGGATGTTGCAACGCATGAAGCAATTGCTCCATGACCGTATCATCTCCATGTTCAACTGCCGCCGTCAGCGCTTCTTCCACGCGGTAGTTGCGCGGGATAATCGCAGGATTATTTTGACGCATCCGTTCATACACTTCATCTTTCGTCACGTCTTGACGGGCAATTCTTTGTTGCCAACGCATATGCCAGTCGCGAAACTGTTGTTCGCAAAACTCCCATTCATCTAGCGTCAACGCGCGAAACGTATTCGTATAATCGGCACGATATGTGTACATAAGATGAAGCAACTCGCCAATCAGTCGTTTATCTTCCTCTTCTTCCGTACAAAGACCAAGTTTTGCGCGCATTCCCTGTAGCCAATACGTTTCATACAGAGTTGGAAATTGAGCGATTGCTTTTTGCGCAAGTTCGATCGCTTTTTCTTCTACGTCATGTAAAAGCGGCAAAAGGCTTTCTGCAAAGCGAGCAATATTCCACCCAGCGATATACGGCTGATTTCCATACGCATACCGCCCTTGCGTGTCGATGGAGCTAAACACCGTTGCTGGATCGTACACGTCAATGAACGCACAAGGTCCATAATCAATCGTTTCTCCGCTAATCGTCATATTATCTGTGTTCATCACCCCATGAATAAACCCGACTAATTGCCATTTCGCAACAAGTGCTGCCTGCTTTTTCATCACTTCTTCAAGGAAAAAAAGATAGCGGTTTGGCGCATGTTCACCGTTCGGATAATGCCGCTTTATCGCATAATCCGCTAACGCCTGTAACTCCTCTTTTGATAAAAAACGCGTCGCATATTGAAACGTCCCGACACGCAAATGGCTCGCTGCCACGCGCGTCAAAATCGCCCCAGGAAGCTCTGTTTCGCGAACAACAACTTCCCCTGTTGTCACAACGGCTAAACTGCGCGTCGTCGGGATACGAAGGGCATGCATCGCCTCACTAATGATATACTCCCGAAGCATTGGCCCGAGCGCCGCACGTCCGTCTCCCCCGCGCGAATACGGCGTCCGTCCCGACCCTTTCAGCTGAATATCGACCCGTTCTCCACTTGGCGCCACATGCTCGCCAAGCAAAATGGCGCGCCCATCCCCAAGCATATTAAAATGTCCAAACTGATGCCCGGCATACGCCTGTGCTAACGGCTCCGCCCCTTCTGGAATACGGTTTCCGGCAAACACCTTCACCCCATCATCGCCCGCTAACGCTTCCACACATAGCCCAAGCTCCTCTGCCAGCGAACGATTGAGCACAACAAGCGCTGGATCACTGACAGGCGTCGGATGTATTTTCGTAAAAAATCGCTCGGGTAAGCGAGCATAACTGTTGTCAAAATTCCAATTTGCGTTCAACATATTTCCCTCCTGCATGAAATGTTCCAGTCCAACACTTGTTCTTTTTTCACTGCTTCTCACTCCATACGCAAAAATGGCAGTTCTATTTGTTTTTCAGTATACCCCATTTTCCTTCACAACGCTGCGATGACGGATTGTTATGACAAAATGCTAACAAACGATGACAACGAAAGGAAGAAACAGGTATAATAATAGTAAAAAGGTAGCGTCAAAAATTCTATGAAAAGTGCCGATGAGCGACTTGTTGTAGGAAAATAAAGGGGATGGTGAAATCGGATTCGCCCTTGACCAACACTCGCTAAAGGGAAGAAAGGGTCAGTAAGGGCAAGGGCAGGAAAAAAGGGCATAAGAAAGCAGCCTGTGCCCTATCCTGATTTTACCTTCGGCGAGGTTCGGATGGTCAAGGGTTCGCTGCGCCGAATCCGTCCTTAGGAAGTAGCCTGTTGTTCCAACATCTCCTGCGCCATGACGATCAACTTCGCCCAACGCGCAGGCATATGTGGAAGGCTAGCTCGCTGTGGGATGACGACGGGTACCTGTTTTTCTAAAGCGCTATGTGGGCGTAAGAAGTTGAAATAGGCCACAAAGAGCGTGACAAAAGAAACCGATCCCTCTTCGGCACCGAAACCGTGAGTCGGTCGGTAGTTCCCTTTGAATGTTCGATTGAATCGTTCAATGATCTGTTTGAGTGGTCGAAATTCCTCGGACACGGGATCATCATTCGTCAGTCCAATGACTTGGCGGACATCGAAAGAAATCCCGTGTTGGGCGAAAAAGTGCTGCGCTAACAAGTAGATCGGATTGCCATCCACGACCAGGGACAAATCCTCAGGAATTGACGGCAGCTTCTTGAGGACATCATCCATCGCACGGATGGCAGAAAACGTATCCCGATTCGGGGAGACACGATAAGAAAGCACCACTTTTTTCACGGCATCAAACATAAAAAACAAGTAATGCCAGCGCCCCTTGACGCGAATATACGTCTCGTCGCCACAAAAAGAGCCGGACAGTTCGTACGGAAAATGATCAACAAAAGGCTTGATGATCCGCGCGACGCTATGGGCATAGTTGATGACGGTCTGATGGGAAATCGACAACCCATGGACGTCTTTCATGATACTCGCCGTTTTTCGGGCGGAAAGCCCATAGTTGACGTGATACGTCAAAATGAGCCCTAGGGTGTGCGAGGAAACAGAAAGACGTGATACATCCACCTTTGTTTTCACTGGCGACGACGGTGCCAATGGCTGAAAATCAAAAAGGAACTCACGATAAATGTACCGCACTTTAAAGGCGTGCGGTGCGTGTTGGAACTTTTCTTTCTCCCGAGATGTCATCCGCCGCAAGTTCGCTTGGTAAAATGAACAATCATCGTTTTTACATTTGTGGATGTGATCATCTTTACGCTCTTTGATTTTTTCAAGTGTCTTTAGACAATGATTTGATATTGGGTCTTGATTGTTTCAAACAAATACGCTAATAATTGGGGTAACAAGCTTGTCACTCCTTTTTGTTTGGGTGGTTGTGTGTGTTGTTGCCTCAATCGTACCGCAAACAACAGGGGTGGCAAGCTTTTTTATCATTCATTGCGCAAAATCAACAAAAAATCGGGGTACGTCTTTAAAACTTTTGACAGTACCAATGTTTTAAATGCAAGTAAAAAATGAATGGGGGAGGGGTTCTTGTGTTGTACTCTATTGATGGAAAGAGAATAACGAAAGTGCCTCATTACAAAAGTTTCTATTTTTATTACAGTCGAATGGATAGAAAAAAATTAGTTTAATTACCGATCATCTGAACAGTATTATCGCAAATAAAAAAGTAATTAATTCTAGTTATTTACCTCCAAAACATTGGAAAGGAAATGTATTTTATCCAATTTATGAATTGATACAAAACAAACAGAAAGCTGCTTTCTTTTACGGTCAATTATTGTGGAAGCTTATTATGGATCACGATACAAAGTGGATGTTCCAACAATCAGATAGTACGTTAGGTAAAGTGTATTTTCGAATCAATTAAGCTGCAAAAACTAATTAACTTAAAAGCGAACAGTGCCAGGCACTGTTCGCTTATTTTCAATGTGTGAGTAAAATATTTGTGGGTGACATTCAGGAATGATTCCCCGACGAGGGTTGCGAACTTTTGTTCGCGACGCTCGTCGGGGCCACCAAGCGAAGCGCGGTAGAAAAAAGCAAATGTCATGCAAAAAGGACTCTCTCCCTGCTATGATGGTGATGACCAACATCAATAAAACAGGAGGGAGAGAGTCCATGAAACATTTTACCACAGAATGGCCTTTATTAAAAGGGCTGGAGGAACAATTAGTCAGAACTCTTCAAAAGGTGTTCGCTGTCTTGTTGGCGGCCCTTTTGGAGGAGATTGATCAACAACTGGCGGAAGCGCGGGACAAGCGCCGGTATCAGCTGAAAGACAAACGGCCGACCACGATCCAAACGCTGTTTGGAGAAGTGACGTTTCGACGGAACTACTACTATGATCGGCAGGCGGGGGCGTATACCTTCTTGCTGGATGCCGAACTGGG
>NZ_JXTH01000025.1 GCF_000836725.1 Anoxybacillus thermarum
TCCTCCAAAAGGGCCGCCAACAAGACAGCGAACACCTTTTGAAGAGTTCTGACTAATTGTTCCTCCAGCTCTTTTAATAAAGGCCATTCTGTGGTAAAATGTTTCATGGACTCTCTCCCTCCTGTTTTATTGATGTTGGTCATCACCATCATAGCAGGGAGAGAGTCCTTTTTGCATGACATTTGCTTTTTTCTACCGCGCTTCGCTTGGTGGCCCCGACGAGCGTCGCGAACAAAAGTTCGCAACCCTCGTCGGGGAATCATTCCTGAATGTCACCCACAAATATTTTACTCACACATCCGACTAAAGAAAAGAGAGGAGTTTGTAGCGTGGAATTATTGTTTTTAGGAACGGGCTCTGGTGTCCCGTCGAAAGGGAGAAACGTATCGGCGGTTGCCCTTCAGTTATTAGAAGAAAGAGGAGCGACATGGCTGTTTGATTGCGGAGAGGCAACGCAACATCAAATTTTACATACGTCTATTCGTCCGCGGCGCATTGAACGTATTTTTATTACTCATTTACACGGCGATCACATTTTTGGCTTGCCTGGATTGCTTGGAAGTCGCTCATTTCAAGGGGGAGAAACTCCTCTTTTTGTTTACGGTCCGACTGGTATTCGTTCGTTTGTTGAAACTGCCTTAGCGGTTAGCGGTACGCGGTTAAAATATGATTTGCATATTCATGAGTTTACAGAAGGTGTCGTATTTGAAGATGAGCAGTTTATTGTTACAGCGAAATTGCTTGATCACGGTTTGCCTTCATACGGTTTTCGAATCGTTGAAAAAGATTTACCGGGCACGTTGCTCGTTGATCAATTGCGTGCACTTGGCGTGCGCCCAGGCCCGATTTATCAACAAATTAAGCGAGGGGAGCTTGTCACATTAGATGATGGAACTGTCATTGATGGCCGGAACTTTGTAGCCCCACCAAAGAAAGGACGCATTGTTGCGATTATAGGAGATACGCGTTATTGTGAGGCGAGTGTGGAATTGGCGAAAAAAGCCGACGTCCTTGTCCATGAGGCAACATTTCGTGCCAAAGAAGCACATTTAGCGCATGATTACTATCATTCAACGACGTTGCAAGCAGCAGAAGTAGCGAAACGGGCGGAAGTGAAGCAACTCATTTTGACACATATTAGTTCCCGTTATCAAGGGGAGATGTGTGACGAACTCGTTGAAGAAGCGAAAACGATTTTTCCGAACGTGTCACTTGCTTTCGATTTCTCATCGTTTCCAATTTTAAGAAAAGAGGGCCAACAATGATCGAAGTAAAAGGAAGCGTCATTGATAAACACACACGATGTGTACATTATCATAGTGAACGCGATGTCATCGCGATTAAGTTTTATTGCTGCAAAACATATTTTCCATGTGTACATTGCCATGAACAACATGGTTGTGGCAAGCATGTCGTATGGCCGAAAGAACGTTTTCATGAAAAAGCAGTTTTATGCGGTGTTTGTCAAACTGAGCTGACGATTGAACAATATATGACAAGTAATTACCATTGTCCGCATTGCAACGCGGCGTTTAATCCAGGATGTCAACTGCACGCTCACTATTATTTTGAAATGTAAAAGGATGTCCGCTACATTGGACATCCTTTGTCGTGTATTACCACCCTCTGACATACGGCTTCGGTGCCTCAAGCGATATACCGAGTTCGCTTGAAGCTGTTTTTGGCCAATATGGGTTGCGAAGAAGCTCGCGACCGATAAAAATGAGATCGGCACGGCCATTGCGTAAAATTTCTTCCGCTTGTAAGCCAGACGTAATGAGTCCGACCGCACCAGTTGGCACGTTTGCTTCACGGCGAATCGTTTCCGCAAATGGCACTTGATAACCTGGATACGCATCAATTTTTGCCGGAACGACGGCGCCAGAGCTGACGTCAATGAGGTCAACGCCTTGTGCTTTCATTTGTTTAGCATATTCGACATAGTCTTTCACTGTTAACCCGTCTGGATGATAATCGTGTGCAGAAATACGGACAAATAGCGGTCCGTTCCATACTTCTTTTACTGCTTCAATGATTTCACTTAAAAAGCGGTAACGGTTTTCTCCACCGTATTCGTCTGTTCGTTTGTTTGTGAGCGGCGATAAAAATTCGTTAATGAGATAGCCGTGAGCGGCATGAATTTCAATGACATCAAATCCCGCTTCTTTGGCACGTCGTGCACCTTGTTGAAACGCATGGATCGTTTCTTCAATGTCTTCTTTTGTCATTTCTTTTGGTGTTCGCATCGTTTCATCAAACGGAATGGGGGATGGTGCGATGATTTCTCCAGAAACGGTTGCTTTTCGTCCGGCATGGGCAAGCTGAATGCCGATTTTTGCCCCTTGTTCATGAACGAGCGTAGTAAGCGTACGCAAGCCGTCGATATGGTTATCATCCCAAATCCCTAAATCGCGAACTGAAATTCGTCCTTGTGGCGTCACGGCTGTCGCTTCCACAATAATGAGCCCGACTTGCCCGACGGCGCGCGTTGCATAATGAACGAGATGCCAGTTGTGCACCGTTCCGTCTTCGCCATCGCACGCATACATACACATCGGTGACATAACAATGCGGTTTTTAAAGGTAACATCCCGAATGGTATATGGTGAAAATAACATGTTTACTCCCTCCCATAGTATGTTTCATAACAAATGATACCATGGGTATTTGGAAAAGAAAAACAACTTGCACTATTGAACGGAAGAAAGCAATGCTTCACCAAGTTCTTTTGATCGTTCAGTTGCTCGTTTAATGCATGCAATCATCGCTTCTTGGTAGCGATAACGTTCAAGTACCTCAATGCCAGCTTCTGTCGTCCCGCCTGGACTTGTTACTTCTTTACGCAGAACGGACGGATGTTTGTTTGTTGCTTTTAACATATGAGCAGCGCCGATAATTGTTTGTAAAATAAGCTCTTTTGCAATATCGCGCTCAAGTCCAATTTCATCCGCTGCTTTTTCCATCGCTTCGACTAAATAGTAAACGTACGCCGGTCCACTACCCGATAGCCCTGTTACTGCGTGTAAGTGCTTTTCATCAACAATCGTAACGATCCCGACCGTTTCAAATAGCTCTTTTGCCATGTGTACATGTTCATCCGTTGCATAGGCACCTTGTGCTAGCGCTGTGGCAGATTGCCCGATAGCTGCTGATGTATTTGGCATGGAACGAATGACAGGCATTTGTTTTCCGATGAGCGATGCAATCGTATCCGTCGTCACTCCCGCAAGCAATGAAATAATAAGTTGTTGTTCATGAAAAGCATGTGCGATCGGCGTTAAGCTTTCTGCAACATCTTTTGGCTTCATCGCTAAAATAACGATATCAGCTTCTTTGACGGCTTGTTCTTTATTCGTTTCGATTCGTACCCCGTATGTTTGTTGCATATACGTCAGTCGCTCCATTCGAGAGCGATTCGTTACAATCATTTGTTTCGGCTCATATAGTGTTTGTGTCACTCCTGAAATGAGCGCTTCTGCCATCGACCCTGCACCGAGAAATGTGATCGTCATTTTTTCTCCTCCTCGTCTCTAAAATAAAAAGACCTTTCGTCCGATAAAGGACGGAAAGGTCTTTATTTCCGCGGTACCACCTTTGTTGGCACAATGTGCCCACCTCTTATGCCGGTATCGTCGGCAAGACGGTTAGGTTTGCCTAACTGCTCATAGGGTAGGTTCCATGATAAAGAGGGTAATGAAACCTTTCAGCCTATGGGTTTCACTCTCTTGTTACCGTTTATCATGTACTGGCCCTATTCATCGCTTTACACATATATGATTTGTTTGCAATTATGCATGAAAAACAAGCTTGTTGTCAATAGGTTATACATTTTTATTTTCTGAATTTTTTAATAAATAAATAAAAATAAATGACAAACGAAAAAAATAAGTGTAAACTGATAAACAGACGAAACGAAAAGTTATGATGATATAATGAAGGAGCCGAAAAAAATGGAACAGTTGCATCGCATTGTCGTCCCAACGCCATTTGCCGTTGGCGATGTCAATATGTATATTGTCAAAGGAGACCGTTTAACGCTTATTGATGCTGGGGTGAAAACGGAAGAAGCATGGCATGTCTTTGTTCGTGAATTACGCGAACTCGGTTATGAACCGGAAGATATTGAGCAAGTCATCATTACACATCACCATCCAGATCATGTCGGTTTACTCGATTATTTGCCGTCGTCGCTTCCCGTTATTGGCCATCGCAAAGCTGCACCTTGGATTGCCAAAGATGCTGCTTTTTTTGCGTGGCATCAACAATATTTTGAACAGTTTTTAATTGAATGTGGAATTGGGGAAGAAGGGATCGCGAAACTCGGAAACTTTCGGCGCTCTCTTCGTTTTTCGTGCGAGCGCTCGCTCACCCAAGAAGTGAAAGAAGGGGATATGATTGAAGGCTGGACGGTCATTGAAACGCCGGGTCATGCACAAAGCCACATTGTGTTATATCGTGAAGAGGATGGTCTGATGATCGGGGGAGACCATTTATTAGCGGCCATTTCATCTAATCCGTTGTTAGAACCGCCTGCGGTCGGTGAACAAGAGCGCCCGAAACCACTTTTGCAATATAACGATTCATTAAAAAAGCTACTGGATTACGACATTACAACGATCGTTACAGGACATGGAGAAGATGTGACGGATGTTGCGGCACTTGTCGAAAAGCGGCTTGAAAAACAAAAAGAGCGTGCACAATATGTATGGCAATTGTTAAGTGAAAAGCCAATGACGGCATTTGACGTATGTCGGGCGCTTTTTCCATCTGTATATGAACGTGAATTTTTATTGACGATGTCCGAAACGATTGGTCAACTCGATTATTTAGAAGCAATCGGAGCAGTGAAAAAAGAAAAAGACGATCGAATATATATGTACGAAGTGGTGAGATCATGAAGCTGAAAGGGAAATCCGTCGTTATTACAGGAGCGTCGAGCGGCATTGGCGAACAAATCGCATACGAAGTAGCTAAACGTGGAGGAATACCGATATTGCTCGCTCGCTCAAAAGAAAAGTTGGCGCAAATCGCGCAACATATTGAACAAACGTACAGCATTTCTTGCTTATATGAACAGTTAGATGTTAGTAACCAAGAGGAAGTAGACGCTGTATTTGATCGATTACTTGCGTCTGTCGATATCGATATTCTCGTTAATAATGCCGGGTTCGGTGTGTTTCGATATGTCGAGCATATTGATTTGTTGGAAGCGAAGCAAATGTTTGATGTCAACGTGCTCGGATTGATCGCATGTACAAAAAAAGTGTACACACATATGATGAAAAAACGATCCGGCCACATTATTAATGTCGCATCTCAAGCAGGAAAAATTGCGACGCCGAAATCGAGCGTATATGCCGCAACAAAACACGCTGTCCTTGGATTTACAAATAGCTTGCGAATGGAAGCGTCCATGTATGGTATTTTTGTTACTGCTGTGAACCCTGGACCGATCGAAACAAACTTTTTTACTGTTGCCGATACATCTGGAGAATATGTGAAAAACGTAAAACGATGGATGCTTCGTCCTGAATTTGTCGCAAAACGTATTGTTGATGTGATGCTTACTCCGACGCGGGAAGTGAATTTGCCGTTTTGGATGCATATAGGAAGTCGATTGTATCAATTATTTCCATCGGTCATCGAAAGAATGGGAAAACGAGCGTTTTTGAAAAAGTAAGCGAGGTGTAAATGGTGAAAATTACGATAACGGAACGAGCGATCGAACAACTTCGCCGTGTTCGCGGAAACAAGCACGTCAAGCTGACATACGATACAGATGATTGCGGATGTGCTGTAAACGGAGTGCCTATGTTACTGCTTGTCAATCAATTAGACGAACATGATGTAGAGATTGAAACAAACGATATGCCTATTTGGATGGAAAAACATCGGCTCATTTTCTTTGATGAACAAATGACGATTGATGTTGTCGATGGGGCAGGATGTTTTCAATTAAAAAGCCCGAATCAAATTTTAAATGCGCGCATGTCGCTCATGGAGCGTTGAGAAGCGAAAGCCCGGAATAAAAGCCGGGCTTATTCGTTTTTCGGCGCACGAACGACGGACTGGAATTTTCCTTTATGAGCTGCATCACAAAATGGCATATTTTGTGAGAGCCCGCAACGACAGAGAGAAAATGTTTCTTTTGTTTCAAACTTGTTTCCTTCCATATCAATTAATTCAACATCTCCGGTCACACGAAATGAACCGTTATCCATCACTTTAATTTGCACTTTCGCCATATATTTCACCTCCTTGTATACCTTATATCGTATATACTATCTTGTTCCTATAGAGATCGCAACTTTTTTTGTTTTAGAAGTGCTCTTTTCTTATTTTCCGATATTGAGTTAAAATAAGAATGTATACGTAATTGACATAGAAAGAGTGATTGTTGTGAATGATCAAGTGAATCGTCTTCGAAAAATAGTAAAAGAAAAAACATGGGTGTCGTTTTTGTACAATAACCATCCGTATAGTTTACTTCATTGGTCTGTTGCAGGATTTTCAAACGACGAGCGCGATGTCTGGCTACTGCAAGATGAGATGACATTTGAAACACAATCGTTCGTGCAGTTAGATGAAGCGCTTGCGTGGATTGAAAAACATATGCCGCATATTACAGATATTTTATAAGGGGACGAATGTCCCCATTCTTACTGCGGAGAATTTTGCCGTTTTGTCGGATGAATTGCTTTCTCTAATTCTTCCTTTGCAATGACAGGACGAACCGTATCGGCTATCGGCTTTCCTTTTTGGCTCTTATTTTTTGCCATAAAAGTTCACTCCTTTATGTTTTAGTCATGATTAGTTTGGAGAAAGAGGGAGATGTTTATGCTAAAAGATCGATTAAATGAGCAACTGATCGAACAGCTTAAGCAAAAACAAAAGAAACTGCAAGAAGAAGAACAAAAACGAAAAGAAGAAGAGGAAGCAAAGCGCAAAGAAGAAGCTCGTAAGCGCGAGAAAAATAAAACGTTTGCCGAATGGTTAGAAGAAAGTGACTTAGATTGGCGAAAATTTAAATAACCGAGGGCGAACACCCTCGGTTACCGATGATCAGTAAACATCGTTTGTTTTGTCAGTTGTTTTAATATAGCTATTTGTTCATCGCTCAATGTTACTGATTGAGCAGCGACGTTTTCGATTAGTTGCGATAATCGGCTTGCGCCTGGAACGACTGTTGTTACGGCTTCATTTGCTAAACAAAAACGAAGGGCAATCGCTGTAAGCGTTTCATTTTGGGCAACAGCTTTTAATTTTGGAATGAGCGTCACTAACTCGGCAAACGAATAATCGACATAGCCGTTTTGTTTCGTATTTTCGCTTGCTCGTTCGATCGGACGTTCGGTTAATAATCCTTTCGCTAGCGGTCCGCGAGCAATGACGCTCACGTTATGTTGTTTCAAAAGTGGAAACCATTCTTCAGCGCGGCGATCAAGTAAACTATACGGCATCATGACAGAAACGATGCGCGATCGCTTCACATATTCGCGAATGACGTTTGGACGCATAGAGGAAATGCCGTAATAACGAATGATGCCCTCTTGTTGCAACTCCTCAAACGCCTCAATTGTTTCATCGATCGGATCATCAATTGTCCCACCATGTAGTTGATATACATCAATATAATCCGTTTGTAATCGTCGTAAGCTATGTTTCACCGCTTCTTTTATGTATGCTTTTGACGGATCCCACATCCAGCCTTTTCCTTGTTCCGTCCAACGATTTCCTACTTTTGTCGCAACGATGACATCATGTCGTTTTCCTTTTAATGCTTTACCAACAATTTCTTCATTTAACCCACGATCATATAAATCGGCTGTATCGAAGTAGTTTACTCCTTGATCGATCGCTTCATGAATGATGCGAATCGCAT
Organism: Anoxybacillus thermarum; assembly: GCF_000836725.1. Classification (GTDB taxonomy): domain Bacteria; phylum Bacillota; class Bacilli; order Bacillales; family Anoxybacillaceae; genus Anoxybacillus; species Anoxybacillus thermarum. The sequence continues at coordinate 7,883 of NZ_JXTH01000025.1, forward strand.
CGTTTTCCGACGTACCGAGCGACATGCAGCCAAAGCCAATCTCACTTACATATAAATGTGAATGTCCAAGTTTCCGTTTTTTCATGTCATCACTCCTTTTAATTATTATAACGAATAAGTTTTCCATTTGTCTTTGCTCATGTAGTACAATGAAGAGGAAAAATAATTTGGTGGTGAAATGATGGATCATTTATATGAAAAAACAATAAATCAAAAGCGTATATTTTCCGGGAAAGTGATTGACGTATATGTAGAAGATGTGATGTTGCCAAACGGGGAAACGAGCAAGCGTGAAATTGTCAAACACCCTGGAGCTGTTGCGGTGCTTGCGATAACAGAAGAAAATAAAATTGTGCTTGTTCGCCAATATCGAAAAGCGTTAGAGCGCGTGCTTGTTGAAATTCCAGCCGGAAAGCTTGAAAAAGGAGAGGCACCGCTTGAAACAGCGAAGCGCGAGCTAGAAGAAGAAACAGGATATGTATGCGAAAAAATGGAGCCGCTTCACTCTTTTTACACATCGCCGGGGTTTGCAGATGAATTAGTACATATATTTTTTGCGAAAGGGTTAACGAAAAAAAGCGAAAAGCAAATGCTTGATGATGACGAGTTTGTCGATGTGCTTGAAGTGACTTTAGAAGAAGCGCTAAACATGGTAGAAGAAAAACAAATTTATGACGCAAAAACGATTTATGCGCTTTTATATTGGCAACTGCAGGCGTAAAGCGGTCATTGCGACCGCTTTTTGTCATATCGCGTTCCTTTTCCCATACAATGTAGTAACAGAACGTGTAGGGGGATGGAGCGATGAGAAAGCGATCATGGACGACAACATGGGGGCAGCATGTACAAGAGCATTATACGACATATGTATTTACCGTCGTTCTTTTTGTGATGGGCGTTGTTTTTGGTGCGATTGTTGTCAATAGTTTGAGTTTCAGTCAAAAACAAGATTTATATTATTATTTAACGAATTTTTTTGGACAAGTGTCTGCGGGACATATTGCAAGTGCGCATGACGTGTGGAAAGAAAGTTTTTTACAAAATTTAAAATATATTGGGCTGATGTGGATTTTAGCGATGTCGCTTGTAGGGTTGCCACTTATTTTAATTTTATTATTTTTAAAAGGGCTTGTTGTCGGTTTTACCGTTGGATTTTTAGTTAACCAAATGGGATGGAACGGATTTTTGTTAGCTTTCGTATCTGTCGTCCCACAAAATATTATTCTCGTTCCCATTTTTATTATGATGGCGGCGATATCGATTTCGTTTTCTTTAAAAATGATTCGACATCAATTTGTGAAACGAACGTCCGAACCAATTTTTCGAGCGATGCTTCGCTATACGTTTGTCATGTTATCGTTTAGCATCGCGTTAGTGTTTGCATCTTCACTTGAAGCATACGTATCCCCTTTACTCATGAAAGAAGTTGTACAATTAATAGAAAAATAATTATTATTTAATAATCATTTTATTTATCAGTTTATAATCATTTTATTTTGACACGTTCCTTTCTTTTGTTATAATGAGAATGAGTAACGAGGGAGGGAATGAAAATGGAAAGTCGCCTTGAACGAATTAAAAAACAATTGCATGCCGCAAGCTATAAATTAACGCCGCAACGGGAAGCGACGGTACGTGTGTTGCTTGAACATGAGGAAGATCATTTAAGCGCGGAAGATGTTTACCTCCTCGTGAAAGAAAAAGCACCGGAAATAGGGTTAGCGACAGTATATCGCACGTTGGAGCTATTAACAGAATTGAAAATTGTCGATAAAATTAACTTCGGGGATGGCGTTTCCCGCTACGATCTTCGTAAGGAAGGTGCGGCGCATTTTCATCACCATTTAGTGTGCATTGAATGTGGGGCGGTTGACGAAATTCAAGAAGATTTATTAGAAGATGTCGAAGCGATTGTAGAACGGGATTGGAATTTTAAAATTAAAGATCATCGTCTAACATTTCACGGCATTTGTTATCGTTGTCAAGAGAAGCATGAACAACAGTAAACCTTTTCGTCTATGAAAAGGTTTTTTCATTTATGTATAAAATGCAATCAAACGGGCATATCCTCTTACTATATGACAGTTGACGGAGGTATGCGATGAGAAGAATGGTGGACGTGCTAAAAGTGTTTCTTTTATTTACGGGATGTACGATTTTATTTTATTATAGTATTGTATGGATGAGTGAGGAATATAACTATTACCGTCGTTACGACGAGCCAATGGGATCAGCTGTGAAAGTATCAACGACTGAACGACAAGAAACAAATTGGCTCCATCGACTGTTGTTTTTTTATCAAAACGGGGAGTAGGATGCGTGTGGAAGATCAAGTAAAAGATTTTATTCACTATTTAATTGTCGAGCGAAATTTAGCGCATAACACGATCGTATCGTATGAACGTGACTTAAAAAAATATGTTCAATATTTACAAAAAGTTGAGCAAAGATGTCGTTGGGATGACGTCACCCGTTTTCATATTATGCAATTTTTAAAGTTTTTAAAAGAAAAAGGAAGCTCTCCAAAAACGATTGCGCGCCATCTCGCGTCTGTTCGATCGTTTCATCAATTTTTATTACGTGAAAAAGCAGTCGACCAAGATCCGACTGTTCATATTGAAACACCGCAACTGCCGAGAAAATTGCCAAACGTGTTGTCGATGGCGGAAGTTGAAGCGTTATTGGAAGCACCGAAACAAAATACCCCATTTAGCATTCGCGATAAGGCGATGCTAGAGTTGTTGTATGCGACCGGCATTCGTGTGAGCGAGCTTATTCAATTAAACATATCCGATGTTCATTTAACGATGGGGTTTATTCGTTGTTACGGAAAAGGACGGAAGGAGCGAATTGTTCCGATTGGAAAAATGGCGACAGAAGCATTAAAACGGTACATGGAACAAGGTCGTCCAGAGTTGTTGCAACGAAAAAAAGGAACGACAGATGCATTGTTTTTAAACCACCACGGTGAGCGCTTAACAAGACAAGGATGTTGGAAAATTTTAAAACGGCTCGCCCAAGAAGCAAACATTCAAAAGCCATTAACGCCACATACGTTGCGCCATTCATTTGCAACGCATTTATTAGAAAATGGGGCGGATTTGCGAGCTGTGCAAGAAATGCTTGGACATGCAGATATTTCAACAACGCAAATTTATACGCACGTCACGAAAACGCGCTTAAAAGACGTGTACAAGCAGTTTCATCCGAGAGCATAACACTGTGACGATGATTTGTCACAGTTTTTTTATTGCAATTTATTATGAAAACGTTTTATAATTTAGTTGTCAGACTTCTGACAAATATGAATGATGCGTGATTTTGTTTCATAGTGGGCATGCTATGAAGCGAATGAAGCGATTGGGGAGGTAAAACGGTGAAATCTACATATAAACGTGTATTTTTAATTGTGATGGACTCAGTTGGAATTGGTGAAGCGCCAGATGCCGAAAAATATAACGATAAAGGTGCAGATACGCTTGGGCATATTGCTGAACATCGCGGTGGCTTACATATGCCGAACATGGCGAAGTTAGGCTTAAGCAATATTCGTGAAATTCAAGGGATCCCAAAAGCAGAAAAGCCGCTTGCGTATTTTACGAAAATGCAAGAAGCATCGGCTGGAAAAGATACAATGACAGGACATTGGGAGTTAATGGGTCTTCGCATTGATACGCCGTTTCAAGTGTTTCCTGACGGATTTCCAAAAGAGCTGATTGATGAATTAGAAAAACGAACAGGAAGAAAAGTGATCGGGAATAAACCAGCAAGTGGCACAGCGATTATTGATGAGCTTGGCCCTGAACACATGGAAACAGGTGCGCTTATTGTATATACGTCAGCCGATTCAGTGTTACAAATCGCAGCGCATGAAGAAATCATTCCGTTAGAAGAATTGTATCGTATTTGTAAAATTGCCCGCGAGCTAACGCTTGATGAAAAATATATGGTTGGTCGCGTCATCGCTCGTCCATTCATCGGGGAGCCAGGAAGTTTTCAACGGACAGCGAATCGTCACGATTATGCGTTAAAACCGTTTGGTCGTACAGTCATGAATGAATTACAAGATGCAGGCTACGACGTGATCGCCATTGGTAAAATTGCTGACATTTACGATAACGAAGGTGTGACACAAACGTTGCGCACAAAATCAAATATGGACGGAATGGACAAATTAGTTGATACGTTACAAATGGACTTTACAGGACTCAGCTTCGTGAACCTTGTTGATTTCGATGCATTATACGGTCATCGTCGCGATCCAAAAGGATACGGCGATGCATTAGAAGAGTTTGATGCCCGTTTACCAGAAGTATTTGAACGTTTAAAAGAAGACGATTTATTAATTATTACGGCGGACCATGGAAATGATCCGGTTCATCACGGAACCGACCATACGCGCGAATACGTGCCTCTTCTCGTTTATAGTCCGAGCATGAACGGAGGAAAACAACTTCCTTTGCGTGAAACGTTTGCAGACGTTGGAGCAACGATTGCGGAAAACTTCCGTGTGAATATGCCAAAATACGGAACGAGTTTTTTACATGAGTTGAAATAAGGAGCGTGACAAAATGAATCGAGCAGCAATTGAACAAGCGGCGCAATTTTTAAAAGAAAAGTTTCCAATTTCCCCGCAAATCGGCTTAATTCTTGGCTCTGGTTTAGGTGTGTTGGCAGATGAAATTGAACAAGCGATTAAAATTCCGTACAGTGATATTCCAAATTTCCCTGTATCGACAGTCGAAGGACATGCGGGTCAACTTGTATACGGCCAGTTAGAAGGTGCGACTGTCATCGTGATGCAAGGGCGATTCCATTATTATGAAGGATACAGTTTTGAAAAGGTAACATTCCCTGTACGCGTGATGAAAGCGCTCGGTGTTGAACAATTAATTGTGACAAATGCGGCAGGCGGTGTAAATGAATCGTTTCAACCAGGCGATTTAATGATCATTTCAGATCATATTAATAATATGGGTGGCAATCCGCTTATCGGCCCGAATGATTCTGCACTTGGTGTGCGCTTCCCTGACATGTCGGAAGCGTATAGCAAACGACTTCGTCAACTCGCGAAAGACGTGGCGAATGAAATTGGATTGCGTGTACGTGAAGGAGTATATGTCGCGAATACAGGTCCAGCATACGAAACACCAGCAGAAATTCGTATGATTCGTGTCATGGGCGGTGATGCAGTCGGTATGTCTACTGTACCTGAAGTGATCGTCGCTCGCCATGGAGGAATGGAAGTGTTAGGCATTTCGTGCATTTCCAATATGGCTGCCGGCATTTTAGATCAGCCGCTCACACATGATGAAGTGATCGAAACGACAGAAAAAGTAAAAGCTGACTTTTTACGATTTGTAAAAGCGATCGTGCGCAACATGGCGAAAAAATAAACGAGAAGGTGAATGACGATGAGAATGGTCGACTTAATTGAGAAAAAACGTGACGGCCACGCATTAACGAAAGAAGAAATTCATTTTATTATTGAAGGTTATACAAAAGGTGACATTCCTGACTATCAAATGAGCGCACTAGCGATGGCGATTTTTTTCCGCGGCATGAACGAAGAAGAAACGGCGGAACTGACGATGGCGATGGTACATTCAGGTGATACGATCGACCTTTCGAGAATTGAAGGCATTAAAGTTGACAAACACTCAACGGGCGGTGTGGGCGATACAACAACGTTAGTGTTAGGTCCACTTGTTGCATCTGTCGGCGTTCCGGTTGCGAAAATGTCTGGCCGCGGTCTTGGTCATACAGGCGGAACAATTGATAAATTAGAATCTGTGCCAGGATTTCACGTTGAAATTAGCAACGATGAATTTATCGAACTTGTAAATAAAAATAAAATTGCTGTTGTCGGTCAGTCTGGCAACTTAACGCCAGCCGATAAAAAATTGTATGCGCTTCGCGATGTAACAGCAACGGTCAACAGCATTCCGTTAATTGCTTCATCGATTATGAGTAAAAAAATTGCAGCAGGTGCAGATGCGATCGTGTTAGACGTAAAAACAGGTGCGGGCGCATTTATGAAAGATTTAAACGATGCGAAAGCATTAGCGAAAGCGATGGTCGATATCGGAAACCGTGTGGGACGTAAAACGATGGCGATCATTTCCGATATGAGCCAGCCGCTCGGTTATGCGATCGGAAACGCCCTTGAAGTAAAAGAAGCGATCGATACGTTAAAAGGGGAAGGTCCGGAAGATTTACAAGAACTTTGTTTAGTACTTGGCAGCCATATGGTATATTTAGCTGAAAAAGCATCTTCGCTTGAAGAAGCGCGCCATATGTTAGAAAAAGCGATGAAAGACGGTTCAGCGCTTGAAACGTTTAAAACGTTTTTAGCTGCACAAGGTGGCGATGCGTCCGTTGTCGATGATCCGAGCAAATTGCCTCAAGCGAAATACGTCATTGAACTTGAGGCGAAAGAAGACGGATACGTATCAGAAATCGTTGCCGATGCGGTTGGAACGGCAGCGATGTGGCTCGGCGCTGGGCGCGCAACGAAAGAGTCAACGATCGATTTAGCGGTTGGTCTCGTGCTTCGTAAAAAAGTTGGCGATGCGGTGAAAAAAGGGGAATCGCTCGTCACGATTTACAGCAACCGTGAACAAGTGGATGATGTAAAACAAAAACTATATGAAAACATTCGCATTTCTACGACACCTGTTCAAGCACCAACATTAATTTACGATAAAATTTCGTAACCTGAAGGATTCGTTCCTTCAGGTTTTTTTATGTATAAAAAAATAAAAAATGGAAAGGATGGCAAGTATAAAGAAATGGAGGGTTGGAGATGAAGCGATTTTTTTATGTGCTTGCCATCACGTTATTATTTTTCCCGATCGTATCTGTGCGTGCGGAACAACCAAAAGTGGAGTTGGCAACAGAGGCGCGATCAGCCATTTTAATTGAACGGGACACAGGGGCTATTTTGTATGAAAAAAATGCCCATGAGCCGCTTCCACCAGCGAGCATGACGAAAATTATGACGATGCTTCTTATTATGGAAGCGATTGATCAAGGAAAGCTAAAGTTAGACGAACGGGTGCGAGCTAGTGAATACGCTGCATCGATGGGCGGATCGCAAATTTTTTTAGAACCCGGGGAAGAAATGACTGTTGACGATTTATTAAAAGGTGTCGCCATCGGATCAGGGAATGATGCTTCCGTGGCATTAGCAGAACGAATTGCAGGATCAGAAGAAGCGTTCGTCCATATGATGAACGAAAAAGCAAGACAGCTTGGACTCAAGCATACGGCATTTGAAAATACGACAGGTTTGCCAGCGAAAAATCATTATAGTACCGCATATGATATGGCGGTGATGGCCAAAGAGCTATTAAAATATGATTTAATTACAAAATATACAGGCGTATATGAAGACTACTTAAGAGAAAATACAAACAAAAAGTTTTGGCTTGTGAATACAAATCGGCTTGTGAAATTTTATCCAGGTGTTGACGGATTAAAAACAGGCTATACGAGCGAAGCGAAATATTGTTTAACAGCAACGGCGAAAAAAGGCAACATGCGCGTCATTGCTGTCGTGTTTGGTGCACCGACGCCAAAGGCGAGAAACGCACAAATTACAAAAATGTTAGATTACGCGTTTAGTCATTACGAAACGAAACCGCTTTATAAAAAAGGTGAAACAATTGCAATGCTTCCTGTCAGCAAAGGAAAGAAAAAGGCGGTTGCGGCTGTGACGTCCGAGCCGATTTCTGTTTTGTTAAAAAAGGGAGAAAAATCAGAAGCGGTGAAAACGACGTGGAAATTAAATAAAAAAGTGAAAGCGCCAGTGAAAAAAGGTGACGTGCTCGGTACGCTCATTGTGAAAAAAGATGGGGCGATGATCGTGAAAAGTCCTTTAGTGGCGAAAGAGCAAGTGGAAGAAGCAAATATGTGGGAGTTGTTTAAACGGATGTTTAGCTCGTTCTCACGCACATCTTGACGAAACGAAGCGAATGGCGACTAGTTTTGTCGGGAAGAAGGATTGACGCATAAACGAATCGAATTCTTCCTTAACCTAAACGGATAAGGAGGAAATGATTGTGAGTTTATCGATTCAATTAGAAGTGAAACAACATGTATTGCTCGTGAGATTAGCTGGCGAGCTAGATCATCACACGGCGGAACAGCTGCGTGCAGAAATGACGGATGTATTAGAGCGAGAGCGAATAAAAGCGATCGTTTTAAACTTAAATGAGTTAACATTTATGGATAGTTCGGGATTAGGTGTAATTTTAGGAAGATATAAGCAAATTCAACGCATCGGTGGAGAGATGGTCGTCTGCTCCGTTTCTCCGTCAATTAAGCGTTTGTTTGATATGTCAGGGCTGTTTAAAATTATTCGGTTAGAAGTCAATGAGCAGTATGCATTACAAACGTTGGGGGTGGCGTAAATGAGAAATGAAATGCATCTTCAATTTTCCGCCCTCAGCCAAAATGAATCGTTCGCCCGTGTGACAGTTGCTGCGTTTGTTGCACAACTCGATCCAACGCTCGATGAGCTCACGGAAATTAAAACGGTCGTATCCGAAGCTGTAACGAATGCGATTATTCATGGCTATGAAAATGATCCAAGCGGCGTCGTCTATATTTCTGTCATCATTGAAGGGCATACGGTTCATTTAACGATCCGCGATCATGGAAAAGGGATTGAAAACGTGGAGGAAGCTCGACAGCCGTTATTTACGACGAAGCCAGAGCTCGAGCGTTCCGGTATGGGATTTACGATTATGGAAAACTTTATGGATGAAGTAAACATTTACTCAAAAGTGAATGAAGGAACAACTGTGGAGTTGATTAAGCATTTAACGAAAAGCAAAGCGCTATGCAATTAAGGGAGACGTGCCTATGGATGTCGAGGTACAAGCTGTCAAAGACCATGAAATCAAAGAGTTGATTCGGAGGAGCCAGCAAGGTGATCAGCAGGCGCGCGATGAGATTATCGAAAAAAATATGCGGCTTGTCTGGTCGGTTGTGCAACGGTTTTTAAACCGAGGATATGAGCCAGAAGATTTGTTTCAAATCGGTTGTATCGGTTTAATGAAATCCGTTGATAAGTTTGATTTGTCGTATGACGTCAAATTTTCAACGTATGCAGTACCGATGATTCTTGGAGAAATTCAACGCTTCATTCGCGATGACGGGTCCGTGAAAGTGAGCCGTTCATTAAAAGAAATCGGGAATAAAATTCGCAAAGCAAAAGATGAATTATCGAAGCGAAACGGTCGCGTCCCGACGGTAAATGAAATTGCTCAATTTTTGCAAATTTCACCTGAGGACGTTGTATTAGCGCAAGAAGCGATTCGTTCGCCCGCATCTATTCATGAAACAGTGTACGAAAACGATGGGGACCCAATTACGTTGCTTGATCAAATTGCGGATGAGCAAGATGTTTGGTTTGATAAAATCGCGTTAAAAAAGGCGATGGAAGAATTAGATGAACGCGAGCGACTCATCGTTTATTTGCGTTATTATAAAGACCAAACACAATCAGAAGTGGCAGCTAGATTAGGCATCTCTCAAGTGCAAGTGTCTCGTTTAGAGAAAAAAATATTGCAACAAATGAAAGCCCGAATGGATGAATAAGTCCGTTCGGGCTTCTTATGTATATGGATACGAGTCATATCTCATACTACAAATACAATGATAGAAGTAAGGTGTCGATAATGAAAGAAACAATTTTTGTAAAAATGCGTCATCGAATACAAGTGCCGCCGAATGCAACGGTTCGAGTAGGAGATGTTGCACAAGTCGTCGCAAAGAAACGAATCGACGATATTGTGCAAACCCCCATTTATACCGTACAAAAAAAAGATCGAAACATTGTTATTATTGATGTCATGCACGTGATGAAAGCATTAATGGCCGTTGCTCCACACGATGATATTCAATCGCTCGGACCGTCACAAACGATCATTGAAGTCGTTTATGAAAAAAAACGATGGGGCTATTTATATGTTCCAATCGTTTGGCTTCTTTTATTTATCGGATCGGGGCTTGCGATTATGAATTTCCATGAAGACGTGAGCATGCAGCAAGTACAACAACGGTTATATCGGGTAATCACGGGGAAAGAAGTAGACAAACCGTTATGGTTTCAAATTCCGTATTCGCTCGGATTAGGTCTCGGTATGATTTTATTTTTCAATCATTTTTTTAAAAAGCGAATTAACGAAGAACCGAGCCCACTTGAAGTCGAAATGTTTCAATACCAACAGTCGCTCGATCAATATGTCATTATGCATGAAAATAAAGAAGCGATGAGGCGAATGGACGATGATTCGTGAGCTAATTGTAGCATTTGTCGGATTGGCAGGAGGATTAGCTGTCGGTTCTGGTTTTGTGGCGTTTTTAACCGTTCTTGGTGTCATTCCGCGCTTGACGCAGCTCACAAAAACGATGAAATGGATCGCGACGTATGAATGGGGAGTTGTACTCGGTGCGGTCGTAAGCAGCTGGGTGAGCTTGCGCGATCCTCTTTTTTCTTTTCCACCTATTTTGGCAAGCTTCATTGGATTGCTTAGCGGTGTATTTGTCGGCATGCTTGCTGCAGCCTTAACGGAAGTATTAAACGTATTTCCGATTTTAGCGAAACGACTCGGCATTGATGGACAAATTGTCGTGTTATTAATGGCGATGGTGTTTGGCAAAGTAGCAGGCTCTCTTTTTCATTGGATATATTTTGTTGATCGATAGGGGGAGACAGATGGGAAAAGCATTTTTGTTCGGAGGGTTTATTGCGATCGTTGGACAAGCGCTTATCGATATGTACAGCGTATGGTTTCATATGAGTGAGGCGGAAGCCATTCGTTGGATGAACGGGACGTTAATCGTATGTGCGGCGATATGGACACCTACTCGGTTGTATCGCCAGTTCACACAGTTTGCGGGTGCGGGAATGATTGTGCCGATGATGAGTTTAGCAAACATATGGAGCGCAAGTGCGCTCGAATATCGCAATGAAGGAGCGGCAGAACATATGCTTTCTGTTGGCGGGAGCATCATTGTGACGTTAGTTGTAGCATCATATGTTGCATCATTGTTTTTGTAAAGGGGGATTACATGAAAAAAGTAGGGGAACAAACGATTGTATTTGATACTGACATTTATATCGAATCGGTCGGCACGGTTGTCGGTCCGAAAGAGCGTGAAGGTCCACTCGGCTCATCATTTCATCGAGCTTATGACGATTTATATTGCGATGAACAAAGTTGGGAGCTCGCAGAACGGCGGTTGATGAAAGAAGCGATTACAATTTGCTTAACAAACGGAAACGTACAAACAAAAGACGTTGATTTGTTTATTGCGGGGGATTTACTCAATCAAACAGTCACCGCCAACTATGTTGCAAGAGAACTAGATGTGCCCTTTTTAGGGGTATTTAGCGCTTGTTCAACGATTACGGAAGCGATGCTTGTTGCCGCTACGTTTATTGATGGGGCGTTTGCCCGTCGTGTATTAGTGGCAACGAGCAGCCACTACGGAGCAGCTGAACGCCAGTTTCGCTTTCCGACGACAATTGGCGTTCAAAAAGGAGAAAGTGCATCGTGGACTGTAACTGGCGGAGCAGCCGCACTATTAAGTACGATCCGTTCCCCCTTTCGCATTTGCACAGCAACAATTGGAAGAGTAATCGATAGCGGTATAACGGATCCGCTCGACATGGGACGAGCAATGGCACCGGCCGCATTTGCAACAATAAGGCAACATTTTGCGGACTGCGGGCTTTCACCGGAAACGTATGATGTTATTGTCACAGGAGATTTAGGGAAAGTCGGAAGCAGCGAACTCAAGTCGTTATGTCATGATGCCAACATGAATATAAGCGAGCGATATAACGATTGCGGCGTGCTCATTTACGATGCAGAACAGCAAGCGTTTGCGGGGGGAAGCGGGTGTGCGTGTTGTGCCGTTGTCACGTATAGTCATTTTCTCGAGCAAATGAGGGAGAAAAAAATAAAGACGATGCTCGTTGTTGCGACAGGAGCTTTATTTAATAGTACGATGGTAAAACAAAATCAAACGATTCCAGCGATCGCTCATGCGATTGCCATTGAAGCGGTGACATAAAGATGGAAACGTACGTATATGCATTTGTCATCGGTGGTACATTGGCGCTAATCGGACAGTTGTTGCTGAGAAAGTGGTCGTTTATTCGCGTTATGACGATATTTGTATTTATCGGTATGGCGACCGAATCGATCGGTGTATACCGTCCCATTCAGTCATTTGCGCATGCAGGGGTAGAAACGACACTTGTTCATCTTGGGGTATCTTGTATACAAGCGGTAAAAACGGGGGACTTTACAAATGTCGTTTTTTTTCTTTCTTTTCCAATCTTCGTTGCATGGATGACCGCTATTGTTTGTAAGCCGAGAGGAAGGATCGAATGAAAAAAAGGAAAGTTATTTTAGTGACAGATGGAGATGAGCATGTGCGGCGTGCGCTTGAATGGTTAGCGAAACAACTTGGTGCGCGCTGTATTAGCCAATCGCAAGGCAACCCATCGCGGCTAACAGGGAAGCAGCTTGTTGAACTCATTTTGCAGACGCCGTATGATCCTGTTTTTGTCATGTTTGATGATAGTGGCATTATCGGCGAAGGAGCAGGTGAACAAGCGCTTCGTTATGTCGCCACGCATGAGCAAATCGATGTGCTTGGAGCGATAGCGGTTGCGTCTGATACGAACAATCAAGAATGGACAAAAGTAAATATTTGTGTTGATTACGATGGGAACTTCACATCATACGGTGTCGATAAAGAAGGAATTGCTGAGTGGGAATTCGGTCGGATGAATGGAGATACGGTGTATTGTTTAGATGAATTAAATATCCCGATTGTTGTTGGAATTGGTGATATCGGAAAAATGAGGCGTCATGATGATATTCACAACGGTTGCCCGATTACCCGCAAAGCGATTGAATATATTCTCGAAAGGAGCAAACGCGATGAAAACAGAAAGTTACACACCGATTTCCCCGAAGTTGAATGAAAACGAACAGTTTTTCAAAGATGCGATCGGGGTCGGAACGAGCTTCGATTTAGGCGTCCGTAAATTGAACATTTTAAAAACAGATGTTCACTTATATTATTGCAACGGTCTTTGTGATACACAATATATTATTGAACTGCTCGAAATGCTTGTTCAAGTCAATGATCGCGAGCGGCAATCAGCCAAGTTGCCTGAAATTATTGAAAACCGTCTCGTTCACCAACAAGTGAATCCGGTGAAAAGTTTAGATGAAGCGGTTGATTTTTTGTTAACCGGTTTAATTTTATTGTTTATTGACGGAGAAACGAAAGCATTCGCTGTCGATGTGCGCAGCTATCCAGGGCGTTCACCCGAAGAACCGGATACCGAAAAAGTGGTGCGAGGGGCGCGCGATGGCTATGTTGAAAATATTGTCGTCAATACGGCACTTACGCGTAGACGCATTCGGGATGAACGGCTTCGCTTTGAAATGATGCAAGTGGGCGAACGTTCAAAAACAGACATTTGTGTTGCATATATTCAAGACGTAGCCGATCCCGGACTTGTCGAGCTTATTAAAAAAGAATTAAACGAAATTCAAATTGATGGGTTAACGATGGCGGATAAAACGATTGAAGAATTTTTAGTGAAACAAGGATACAATCCGTATCCGCTCGTTCGCTATACAGAGCGACCAGATGTCGCTGCCACGCATTTGTTAGAAGGGCACGTGATCATTATGGTCGATACGTCACCAAGCGTCATTATTACGCCAACAACGTATTTCCATCACGTTCAACATGCGGAAGAATATCGACAATCTCCAGCAGTAGGAACGTTCGTCCGCTGGGTGCGATTTTTAGGCATTTTTGCCTCGCTTTTTTTACTCCCGCTTTGGTTTTTGTTTGTGCTTGACCCATCGTTACTACCGGAAAAGTTGGCGTATATCGGACCAAATGAAAAAACAAATATCCCTATTTTTGTGCAGCTTCTCATTGCTGATATTGGCATTGAGTTTTTACGGATGGCTGCCATCCATACTCCAACACCGTTGTCTACGGCAATGGGCTTGATTGCAGCTGCATTAATTGGACAAATTGCCATTGACGTTGGGCTATTTGTGCCAGAAGTGATTTTATATGTATCTATCGCTGCGATCGGTTCTTTTGCGACACCGAGCTATGAATTAAGCATTGCCAATAAAATTTTTCGTCTTTTATTTTTAGTTGTCATTGCGTTGTTTGGTGTCCCTGGATTTATGATTGGCGTCACAATCTTTTTACTTTTCCTTGCCAACATTCGTTCATTAAATACCCCATATTTATGGCCATTTATTCCATTTGATCCGGGGGCGTTTATGCAAATTATCGTGCGACGGTCTGTAGCTGGTTCATCGATTCGTCCAAGCATCGTACATCCGCAAAATAAACAAAAACAACCGACATAAAAAGGTTGAAACGTACCAAAATTTATGGTACGTTTTCTTTAATTATTTCGGAATCATCAGGAGGATGTATAATTATGCACGGAACGATGCGAATAAATGATCGGGGACATTTAGAAATTGGCGGTGTTGATACTATTGACTTAGCTCGCCTATACGGAACCCCGCTTTACGTTTATGATGTCGCTCTCATTCGTGAGCGTGCGCGAGCGTTTAAGCGAATGTTTGATAAACATCGTGTAGGTGCGCAAGTCGCGTATGCAAGCAAAGCGTTTTCGACAATTGCCATCGTGCAATTGATGGAACAAGAAGGATTATCTCTCGATGTCGTTTCCGGTGGTGAGCTGTACACCGCATTAGCTGCTGGATTTCCGGTCGAACGCATTCATTTTCACGGCAACAATAAAAGTAAAGAAGAACTGCAAATGGCAATTGAAGCGAAAATCGGTTGTGTTGTCGTCGATAATTTTTATGAGTTACAGCTACTGCAACAGCTTTGCTGTGCACATGAATATACGATGCGTATTTTATTACGTGTCACACCAGGTATTGAGGCACATACACACGACTACATTTTAACAGGGCAAGAAGATTCAAAATTTGGATTTGATTTGCATAATGGACAAGCAGATGAAGCATTACAGCGTGCGCTCGCTTCTTCCCATCTTCATGTGCTAGGCATTCATTGTCATATCGGTTCGCAAATTTTTGATGCGACAGGTTTTGTCCTTGCAGCGAAAAAGCTATTTGAGAAACTTGCTACATGGCGTGATACGTACAGTTTTACTGCACAAGTGGTCAATCTTGGCGGTGGTTTTGGTATTCGTTACACGAAAGAAGATGATCCGCTTGCACCGGAACAATATGTGGAGCAAATTATTGAAGAAGTGAAACGAAATGTCGCATCATTTGATCTACCTTTCCCTGAAATTTGGATTGAACCCGGTCGCTCGCTTGTTGGAGATGCAGGGACAACGATTTATATGATCGGTTCTCGTAAAGAAGTGCCGAACGTTCGTCAATATGTCGCGGTAGATGGTGGAATGAGCGACAATATTCGTCCTGCGCTATATGAGGCGAAATACGAAGCGGTGTTGGCTAACCGCATGCATGAACATTGTGAAGAAGTGGTAGCGATCGCCGGAAAATGTTGTGAATCAGGAGACATGCTTATCTGGGACTTGCCGCTTCCGAAAGCGCAACCGGGCGATTATTTAGCTGTTTTTTGTACCGGTGCTTACGGTTATGCGATGGCGAATAATTACAATCGCATTCCGCGTCCAGCGGTCGTATTTGTTGAAGATGGTGAAGCAGAGCTTGTTGTGAAACGCGAAACATATGAGGATTTAATTCGACTCGACTTGCCGCTTAAAACGAAAGTAAAAAAATAACCGAGGGCGTTACCTCGGTTATCGCTAGTTTATCATAGGTAAGCGTTACGCCCCAAACGCTCCGCGGAGGGCGTTCCATATTTCACGCAAAATATCTACAATGCGTTGTATAAACGTTCGCCCTTCTTCCGTTTGTAAAAAAGCAGATAGCTTGTCTTTCGCTTGAGCAAGCTGTTCGTTTACTTGATTCCAGTCGATGTTCACGTTTTTCATTTTATTAAACAAAGAAAGCAAGCTGTTTATTTCGTCTTCTGTTAGCGTAATGCCAAGCTCCTGAGCGATTCGTTCAATGAGTGCACGCATATCTGCATCTGTTTTTGGCGGATTTTTCGCTATTTCTTCTTTAATTTTTGCGAGCAACGCGACCGCTTGATCGTTTCCGATTGATTCGCCAAGCTGTGCCGTTTTCACCATTTCTTCATTTGCCACTTTTTTTACTTCGTCAGGAATGACTTCGTTTGAAGAAAGTTCGTATGCTTTCATTAATCCTGTCAGCGCAGCCGTCCCTGATACAGGAAATGGTGCAGTAATGTAAATGACGGCATCTTTCACCCCCGCCGTAATGAGCGCGTTCATATACATTTCTTTTGTTACCCAGTTGATGTTGTTCGTCTCGACTTGTAGCCCCGAGCCGGGCGCGCCAATAGTAATTTTAGATGAGGAAATAGCTTTTGTTCCAATTTGTCCTTTCGGAATGATGCCGCCGAGATATTTATGTTCTTCTGCATTTGTGACCGTAATGATTTCAGCGTTTTCAGGTGCATTCATTTCTTTTAATATTTGTTGCTTTTGCTGCTCTGTTAAATTTTCTCCAAGTGTAATAATGACGTCTCCTTCAATCGCATCAGCCAAACTAACCGATGGAATCATAAACAACAATAAAATAAATATCATAAACCACTTCTTCATCTCATAACCTCCTTCAATCTCTTTCTGTACTATTGTACAAACATTTGCGTGAACATAGAAGCGAAATGTAGTAAAATGAAGCTACATTTGTTTTTACGATAGAAAGGTGGAAAAGTTTCATGAAGAAAAAAGGATATATTTTAATGGAGAATGGTGGAAAGGTACAATTTGAACTATTCCCGAATGAAGCGCCAACAACAGTCGCAAATTTTGAAAAACTAGCGAATGAAGGATTTTATAATGGGTTGACGTTTCATCGTGTCATTAAACGATTTGTAAGCCAAGGTGGCTGTCCGATTGGAAATGGAACAGGCGATGCAGGCTATACCATTCCGTGTGAAACGGACAACAATCCGCATAAGCATATTGAAGGGGCGATATCGATGGCCCATCGAGGTCGTGATACAGGAAGTTGCCAATTTTTTATTTGCCATGAACCACAGCCGCATTTAGATGGTGTGCATACCGTATTCGGTCAAGTGACTAGTGGAATGGACGTTGTCAAAGCGATGAAAAATGGCGATGTGATGAAAGAAGTAAAAGTGTGGGACGAACAATAGTGAAAAGGAAAGATGGGAGATGAAAAAAAACTGGTTATTGTTTTTCCTCCTTTTGCTCGTTAGCTTCGTTTGGGGAGCGGCGTATTGGCTGTTTCTTGCAAAATAATAGACATTTCGCTTTATTGTGCTATAATGAATAAAAATGGAATATACGCATCCTTCGGGGCAGGGTGAAATTCCCGACCGGCGGTAATGAAACGTACGTTTCTCAGCCCGCGAGCCGTTAAGGCATGATCCGGTGCGATTCCGGAGCCGACAGTATAGTCTGGATGGGAGAAGGATTGCCGAAAACTCACGCCACTTATTCCATTTATTTGGAAAATAACGATCGGCGATGGGTTGTTTTGCTATGCGAAAAAGGCGATCTTTACATACATCTTGCCCTAGGACGTCGTTCCTAGGGTTTTTTATTCATGCTAGAAAGGTGGTGCGATATGGACGAACGATATATGCGCTTGGCGTTACAATTGGCGGAATCAGCACGTGGACAAACGTCGCCAAACCCGCTTGTTGGTGCAGTTGTTGTCAAACATGGTGAAATTGTCGGCTTTGGGGCGCATTTGAAAGCAGGGGAACCGCATGCGGAAGTACATGCGTTGCGCATGGCGGGGGAGAAAGCGGAAGGATCGACGGTTTATGTGACACTTGAGCCGTGTAGTCATTACGGTAGAACCCCTCCTTGTGCTGATTTATTAATTGAAAATAAGGTAAAGCGCGTCGTCGTTGCGACGACGGATCCGAATCCGCTTGTTGCGGGAAAAGGCATTGAAAAATTGAAGCGAGCGGGCATCGATGTTACCGTCGGCGTATTGAAAGAAGAAGCGGATGCGTTAAACGAAATGTTTTTTCATTACATTTCAACGAAAGTGCCGTATGTCACGTTAAAGTATGCGATGAGTTTAGATGGGAAAATCGCAACAAAAACAAGGGAAAGCAAGTGGATTACGTCGGAAGAAGCGCGGCGTGATGTGCATCGCGAGCGACGAATGCATGATGCGATCGTTGTCGGTGTCGGCACGATTTTAGCCGATGATCCGAGCTTGACTGTTCGTTTCGGTCATGAAGGAAAACAGCCTATTCGTGTTGTGCTCGATACACATTTGCGCACGCCGCTTCATGCGAACATTGTGACAGACAGGGTGGCTCCGACATGGATCGTTGTCGGACATCACGTCACTGAAGAACAAATGAAGCCGTATGAACAGGCAGGTGTACGAATGATTCGCATGAATGAAAATAAAATTGATGTTCCCTCCTTGTTGCTTGAGCTCGGCAAGCGAAACGTCATGTCCATATTTGTTGAAGGTGGAGCGCAAGTGCACGGTAGTTTTTTACGTTCTCGTTCCGTTCAACAAGTGATTGCGTATATCGCACCGATGTTGATCGGGGGGGATGAAGCTCCTTCTGCCATCGGTGGAGAAGGATTTGGACGAATGATAGATGCGCTTCGTTTACAAGTGAAACATGTCGAAATGATCGGACCAGATATAAAAATCGTTGCTAAAGGATGATCGCGATGTTTACAGGGATTATTGAAGAAATCGGAACGATTCAACAAATGAAACAAACAGGGGAAGCGATCGTTTTGACGATCGAGGCAAAAAAAGTGCTACAAGACGTACAGCTCGGTGACAGCATTGCAGTCAACGGCGTTTGTTTAACGGTCACATCGTTTACTAATCGCTTTTTTACTGTCGATGTCATGCCTGAAACGGTGCGAGCGACGTCGCTTCGAACGCTTGTGGTAGGAGCGAAAGTCAATTTAGAGCGAGCGATGGCTGCGAACGGTCGCTTTGGCGGACATTTCGTTTCGGGACACGTAGATGGTGTTGGGCGCATCGTTCGCAAACAGCCTGTCGCAAACGCTGTGTACTATGACATCGAAGTGCCGAGCCATTTGCGCAAATATATGATTTTAAAAGGTTCTGTAGCCGTTGACGGCACAAGTTTAACGATTTTCGGTTTAACGGATCGAACGTTTACGATTTCGCTCATTCCGCATACGCGTGAAGCGACGATTTTAGGTGCCAAAAAAGTCGGCGATATTGTCAATATTGAATGTGACTTGATTAGTAAATATGTTGAACAGTTCGTTAGCGGGAAACGTGAAGGATTGACGATGCAATTTTTGCAAGAGCACGGATATAAGGAGTGAGCGCTGATGTTCCATACAATTGAAGAAGCGATTTACGATTTAATGCAAGGGAAAATTATTATCGTTTGTGATGACGAAGATCGTGAAAATGAAGGGGATTTTGTAGCGCTTGCAGAAAAAGCAACGCCGGAAGTCATTAACTTCATGATTACGCACGGGCGCGGTCTCGTTTGCGTGCCGATTACCGAAGAATTAGCTGATCGGCTCGATTTAGCGCCAATGGTTAACCATAATACAGATGCGCATGGAACAGCTTTTACTGTCAGCATTGACCATAAAGCAACGACGACAGGCATTAGCGCATTTGAACGCTCGTTGACCATTCAAGAAATGCTGAACCCAGAAGCAAAAGCAAGCGATTTTAAACGACCAGGTCATATTTTTCCGCTTGTTGCGAAAAAAGGCGGGGTATTGCGCCGGGCAGGACATACGGAAGCAGCTGTCGATTTAGCCCGTCTTTGTGGAGCAAAGCCAGCAGGCGTCATTTGTGAAATTATAAAAGATGATGGAACGATGGCGCGCGTGCCGGATTTAAAGAAAATTGCGGAACAATTCGATATGAAAATGATTACGATTAAAGATTTAATCGCTTATCGCAATCGAAAAGAAAAGCTTGTGAAACGCGAAGTGGAAATTACGTTACCAACCGATTTTGGGGAATTTAAAGTGATCGGATATTCAAATACGTTAGACGGAAAAGAACATATTGCCATCGTCAAAGGTGAAATCATTCCGGATGAACCTGTGCTCGTGCGCGTTCATTCCGAATGTTTAACAGGCGATGTATTTGGCTCTCACCGTTGCGATTGCGGTCCGCAACTTCATGCTGCTTTAGCGCAAATTGAAGAAGAAGGGCGGGGAGTATTGCTATATATGCGTCAAGAAGGACGCGGCATCGGCTTGTTAAACAAATTGCGCGCTTATAAGTTGCAGGAACAAGGATACGATACGGTTGAAGCGAACGAAAAATTAGGTTTTGCGCCAGACTTGCGCGATTATGGAATCGGTGCGCAAATTTTAAAAGATTTAGGTGTGACAAAAATGCGCTTATTGACGAACAATCCACGTAAAATTACCGGATTGAAAGGGTACGGATTAGAAGTCGTTGAGCGCGTGCCGTTGCAAATGCCAGCGAAGCGCCATAATGAGCGCTATTTGCGCACAAAATACGAAAAACTAGGACATATGTTGCACTTTTAAAGGAGGAGAAAAAAATGAACGTATATGAAGGGAATTTAGTTGGAACAGGATTAAAGATTGGCATTGTTGTTGCGAGATTTAATGAATTTATTACAAGTAAATTGCTTAGCGGTGCGCTTGATGGATTAAAGCGCCACGGAGTAGAGGAACAACATATTGATGTCGCTTGGGTGCCGGGGGCATTTGAAATTCCGCTTGTCGCTAAAAAAATGGCGGAGTCGAAAAAATACGACGCTGTCATTACGCTTGGTGCCGTCATTCGCGGAGCGACAAGCCATTACGATTACGTATGTAATGAAGTAGCGAAAGGGACATCGCATGCCGCTCTTTCTTCAGGCGTTCCGGTTATTTTTGGAGTGTTGACGACAGATACGATTGAACAAGCGATTGAACGCGCTGGGACGAAAGCAGGAAATAAAGGTTGGGAGGCAGCGCTCGGAGCCATTGAAATGGCGAATGTCATGCGCACATTTTCTTAAAAAATGTTTAAAAAAGCGGCAAGACCGTTTATAATAGCAATAGCGAGTAAACAATAAGTCTTGTCGATAATGAGGGATTGAGATGCTAGTTCGCTATCGAAAAAACTATGAGAAAATTGCGATGGGTCTTTTGTCGTTTATGCCAAATGAAAAAGACTTAAAACAGCTTCAACAAACGATGAAAAACTATGAAACAAACGACGACTGGCAGCTGTTTTTATGGAAGCAAGAAGAAGATTTTATTGGCATTATCGGCGCAATTGTGCGCGAACATGCGGTTGAAGTGCAACATATTAGCGTCAATCCGTCCCATCGCCATCAAGGTATTGGAAAGCAAATGGTGAAAGCGTTAAAAGAATTGTATCCAAATAAGTCGTTATGCGCCAATGACATGACCGCTCCATTTTTGGATAAGTGCGAACAATGACAGGGATCAACATCCCTGTCTTTTTTGCTTTTGACGTTCACGCTCAGCAATGACATCGCTTCGGTCGCGCAACTTATGTTTGTGAATGATATATTCGTTTGACATATCGCTTTTTTCTCCCCATACAAGACCTTTTAAATCGCATTGTTGTTTACATATATGTAACAAAGAAACATCGTTCATTGGAAGACAAATACTTTCATACAGTTGTCCATCATCTATTCGCTTCACGTACGTATGAAGCAGAGATACAAGTTGCTCTACATGTATGCCAAGTGCTTCGTATGCTTGTTTTTCTTTTTGACATGCATGCATTGCTTTCGTGAACATTCGTTTTGCACCAGCGGTATTTCCTCGACGATAATGGTACATGCCAACCGCAAGCTGAATAAGCCCGATCCATACTTGTTCATTCGTTCGTTTCCAATGCTCTTCTAGCACTTCGTGGCATTCAAAATAATCGCGCGTCGCGTGAAAGTGAAGTAAATATTCGATATATGCCTTTGGATACAAGTGAAAGCCCCCTTTTTTTCATATGCTTACGTGTATTATACTATTAGTTGTGAAAAAAAGGTGGGATCAATGTGCATTATCATGTGAAATTAGATCAATTTGAAGGGCCGCTTGATTTATTGCTCCATTTAATTCATCGATATGAAATTGATATTTATGATATTCCTGTTGCGCAAATTACAGAGCAGTATATGGCCTATATTCATGCGATGAAACAATTGCAACTCGATGTGGCGAGCGAATATTTAGTAATGGCAGCAACGCTCATTGAAATGAAAAGTAAAATGTTGCTGCCAAAACATGAAGAAACGCTAGAGGATCATGAATTATTTATCGAAGAAGATCCGCGCGAACAATTAATGCAACAGTTAATCGAGTATAAAAAGTTTAAAGAAGCAGCGAAGCAGTTGCGCGAGCGGGAAGAAGAGCGAGCGCTTTTATTTACGAAACCGCCGAGCGATTTAACCGCTTATGCGACGAACGGTGCGCCACTTGCTCTCGATGTCGATGTATACGACATGCTTGGGGCGCTGGCGAAGTTGTTACGGCGCAAAAAATTACAAAAGCCGCTTCATACGAAAGTGGCGCGTCAAGAAATTCCAATCGGAAGACGGATGGAAGAAATTTTACAAATATTAAAAAACGGAGAGCGAATGAACTTTTATGATTTATTTCCGTATGACGATCGCGAGCAAATTGTCGTGACGTTTTTAGCGTTGCTTGAACTGATGAAACGAAACGAAATCATTGTCGAGCAAGAAAACAATTTTGCTGATTTATACATTCGACGAAAAGGTGATTGAGATGAATGAAGTAGCCATTATCGAAGCGCTATTGTTTGCCGCTGGCGAAGAAGGATTGACGTATAAGCAATTAGCTGATGTACTCGATGTAGAGGAAGAGAGAGTATATGAGCTTATTCAACGAGCAAAAGATATGTATGATGCGGATGAGCGCGGGATTATGATCGTGGAAATGGCAGGAACGCTTCAGCTTGCAACGAAAAAACAATGTGCGCCGTATTTACAAAAGCTTGTCGAGTCCCCAACGACATCATCGTTGTCGCAAGCTGCGCTTGAAACGTTAGCGATCATTGCGTACCGTCAACCGATTACGCGCGCAGAAATTGAACAAATTCGCGGCGTCAAAAGCGATAAACCGCTTCAAACACTATTAGGAAAAGCGTTAATTAAAGAAGTAGGCCGAGCGGAAGGAACAGGGCGTCCCATTTTGTACGGGACAACAAAAGAGTTTTTAGACTACTTTGGCTTAAAAACGCTAGACGAACTTCCACCTTTGCCACAATGGGATGAACAAGAAGAAGAACGCGAAGCTGACTTATTTTTCGAACGTCTTAACGAACAACTGCAAGAAGCAGGAGAACAACGATGAGTTTTCGTTTTTTCTTTGGGCTTTTTTTTATTTTTGTTTTTGGAAGAACGGTTGAATACTATGTGGGGACGTATATTTTACATCCGATTTTGCAAAGTGCCCTGCTCGCTATTTTTGTTGCTGTTGTGTTTATATTAAGTGGGAAGGTGAGCAAGCGCTACAATCTTTTAGATAAAAAAGTGAAGGTGCACATCTGTCTTCCAAGCTTGATCGGTACGTTATGTTTAGCGAGCTTTTTATATGAAACTGGCATTTTTTCTGGAAAATAAACAGGTGCTTTTATGCGCCTGTTTTTTCTTTGTTTATAGGAATGATAAAATTTTTCGCACGATTCGTAATTTATGGTAAAATAAATATAGCTTCGTTGTTGAAAAAGGGGTGTATAGCTTTGAAAATCGTTTCGTGTCATGGATATGAATTGCAAAAAGCACAGCCGAATACGTCGGAAGATTTTTTTAACCGTTCGGAAGTAACGTTTGTTGACGATGATGGAGTAGAACGTACATTGCACGTACTATATGTTCGTTATTTTGATGAACGTTTTTTTGAATGGACGCCGTATGAACAAGATCCTGTATTTCAAGCGGGTGGGAAAGACGTATATTTTAAAGATATTGTCGCGCTCGTCTGTTTGCTCGTCGATCCGTCACTTCGGACGCGAAAACGTGTATATATTAGTGAGGAAGAAGAGCTTCGTCGCCACTTTTCATCGATTGACTTTGCCAAATTGCCAGAAATATTTGAGTCGCTTGCGAAACAACAAGCGTACGATGTGAAATCACCGCTTTTATTTATTGCGCAACCGTAAAGGAGGATATCTATGGGCAACACTGTTGTGCTTAACCAAACAAAGCAAGTCGAGCAATTGTTGAGTCGCATTGTCGAGCAAATTACTCGTTATTTAAACGAAACGACGATTGAACAAATGCAAGCGGAATGTGCGGGCGACCGTCATTATTATGAAGGAGTGCTTGCGGATTTGCGCCGTTTAGCTGTATATGGTGAAGAAGGTGTCGATGCGTGCCACATTGTGCTTCAAGAAGAGCCGTTTCGGAAAGCAGCAGCCGAACAAGCATTATATAAAATTTATCATTCATGTGTGGCAGAATTTTTTACCCCAAAACGCGATTTATGGTATGAAGATAGCCGCTCAGCGTATACAGGAAGACATTCGATTAAATTGAGACAACCCGCCCCTCCATCGTTACAACAATTGCTTCATGCGATTGAAGCTGATTTTCAAACGATGCGGGAAGAACTCGAATTTTATGAAACAGACTACCGAACAAAAATGATTCAATCGCAATAAGAAGCTGCGTGTGTCAGCTTCTTTTTTGTTGCATATGATGCGGAAGGAGGTGTGTGTATATGCAACAATATATTTATAATGTGCAAGCGTGGCTTGAGAGAGTAAAGCCATATGTTGATGCAGAAACGGTGGAACGTCTAAACGTGGAGCTAGAGCGTGGAGATGTTGTGCGCATTCATGAAGAAGTGACAAACATATATGAACAAATACAACGTAAGCGCGTACCGATTGGAGGGCATACGTTACCTCAGCTACCTTATGCGTACAATGCATTGGAACCGTACATTGCTGAAGACATTATGCGTTTGCATCACGAAAAACATCATCAAAGTTATGTTGACGGTTTAAATCGTGCGGAGAAAATGATGCAACAAGCGCGCGAAAAAAATGACTATGCGTTATTAAAACATTGGGAACGAGAAGCTGCGTTTCATGGTTCTGGACATTATTTGCACACAATTTTTTGGAACAATATGAAACCGCGTGGGGGCGGACGTCCAATGGGAGCGTTGCTTCAACAAATTGTGCGCGATTTTGGAAGCTTTGAAGCGTTTCAACGACATTTTACCGAAGCGGCGAAGCAAGTGGAAGGAAGCGGATGGGCGCTTCTTGTTTGGTCACCGTTTGCTGAACGGCTAGACATTTTACAGGCGGAAAAACATCAAAACGGGACGCAATGGACGACTGTTCCGCTTCTCGTATTAGATGTATGGGAGCATGCGTATTATTTGCAATATAAAAACGATCGCGCAACGTACGTTCAACAATGGTGGAACGTCGTCAATTGGGATGACGTTCAACAGCGATTCATAAAAGCAAAAGGCCGCGTCGTGTAGCGGTCTTTTTGTCATACATCGCTGACTAGCGCATACACTTGTACAAAACGGACAAAGGGATGAGGGTGTATGCGACGGCAATGGCTTGTATGGGTGATCGTGCTTTGTTTTTTTTGTTCGCTTTTTCCGAATGAAGCGAAGGCGATGTCGGTGAGTGCCAAAAGCGCGATTTTAATGGAACAGACGACAGGACGGGTACTATTTGAAAAAGATGCGCATACAAAGCGGCGTATTGCGAGCATTACAAAAATTATGACCGCCATTTTAGCGATTGAATCAGGAAAATGGGAAGAGATTGTGACAGTAAGTGAACGGGCGGTTCGGACAGAAGGATCTTCGATTTATTTAAAACCAGGCGAAAAAATTGCGCTCAAACATTTAGTATATGGGCTTATGCTTCGTTCTGGAAACGATGCGGCGGTGGCGATCGCTGAGCATGTTGGCGGTAGCGTCGAAGGCTTCGTTTTTTTAATGAACAAAAAGGCTGCAGAAATCGGCATGACAAATACGGAATTTGCGAATCCTCATGGGTTAGATGATGCGGAAAATCATTATTCCACCGCATATGACATGGCGTTACTTATGCGATATGCGATGCAAAATGAACAATTTCGCGAAGTATCGGGAACAAAATTGTACCGAGCACCAAATCCGACAGAAGATTGGGACCGCGTTTGGCGTAATAAAAATAAACTGTTGACGCATTTGTATAAATATTGTACCGGGGGGAAAACAGGATATACGAAGCGAGCGAAACGCACATTAGTGACGACGGCATCAAAAGATGGGCTTGATCTCATCGCGGTGACGATTGATGCAGGAGATGATTGGAACGACCATATGGTCATGTATGAACATGGATTTGCGCACTATGAACTTGTGACGGTAAAAGCGGACGAGATTGTAGAACAGATTGGAGATCCGTTTTATGACAAACATCTATTTGTTGTACGCGATTTTATATATCCGGTCACAAAAAAAGAAGAAGCACTCATTCATTTAAAGCGAAAATTACTTCGTCCACAAGAACGATGGAAAGAGACAGGCGTGCCATCGATTGTCGGGAAAGCGGAACTATATATCGGCAACGAAAAAGTCGATGAAACACCTATTTTTTATAAGCAACAAAAGAAAACACGTTCTTTTTTTGACTGGTTGTTAGGGGTGGGGCGCGATGGTTAATTTCATTTGGGTGGCGCTTTTGCTTATTGGACTTGTGTTTGCGGGAATAAACGGGACGATGAAAGACGTCAACGAGGCGATGTTTCAAGGGGCAAAAGAAGCGGTGACAATTAGCATTGGTTTAATTAGCGTGCTCGTTTTTTGGCTCGGTTTAATGAAAATCGCCGAGCAATCTGGATTGCTTTCTTTTTTTGCTCATTTGTTCCGTCCAATAGCGAAAAAAATTTTCCCGGAAGTGCCGTCCGACCACCCAGCTCTTGGGTATATATTATCAAATATGGTCGCAAACATGTTCGGTCTTGGAAATGCAGCGACGCCGCTCGGCATTAAAGCAATGGAGCAATTGAAGAAGCTAAACGGTCAAAAAGAGGAACCGAGTCGCTCGATGATTACGTTTGTCGCTTTAAATACCGCAAGCGTTACGCTCATTCCTGCAACGGTTATATCGATTCGGATGACATACCACTCTGCTTCACCAGGGGAAATTATTGGCACAACGTTTGTTGCTTCACTCATTGCCACGATATCAGCGATTATGATCGACCGCGCATTTTACATACGGAGGCGTAAAAAAGGAGGGATGTAATGTACGTCATTCAATTTTTATCGCTTTGGCTTATTCCAATGGTCATCGCTTGTATTTTACTGCATGCGACGTATAAGCGCGTTCCAACGTATGAAGCGTTTGTTGAAGGGGGAAAAGAAGGAATTCAAATTGCTTTTTCCCTTATTCCATATTTAGTAGGTATGCTCGTTGCTGTCTCCGTTTTTCGCGCTTCCGGTGCGCTTGATTTTTTTATTTCATATATAAAACCGTTCATCGTCCCGCTCGGACTGCCGTCTGAAGTCGTTCCGCTTGCGATCATCCGTCCGATTTCAGGAACGGCATCGCTCGGCATTGTGACGGACTTAATCGCAACATACGGACCAGATTCATTTATCGGGCGGTTAGCCTCCACGATCCAAGGAAGTACAGAAACGACGTTATACGTGCTGACCGTTTATTTTGGTGCTGTCGGCATTCGCAAAATGGGCGATGCTCTAAAAGTTGTGTGAGTAAAATATTTGTGGGTGACATTCAGGAATGATTCCCCGACGAGGGTTGCGAACTTTTGTTCGCGACGCTCGTCGGGGCCACCAAGCGAAGCGCGGTAGAAAAAAGCAAATGTCATGCAAAAAGGACTCTCTCCCTGCTATGATGGTGATGACCAACATCAATAAAACAGGAGGGAGAGAGTCCATGAAACATTTTACCACAGAATGGCCTTTATTAAAAGAGCTGGAGGAACAATTAGTCAGAACTCTTCAAAAGGTGTTCGCTGTCTTGTTGGCGGCCCTTTTGGAG
>NZ_JXTH01000026.1 GCF_000836725.1 Anoxybacillus thermarum
TCCTCCAAAAGGGCCGCCAACAAGACAGCGAACACCTTTTGAAGAGTTCTGACTAATTGTTCCTCCAGCTCTTTTAATAAAGGCCATTCTGTGGTAAAATGTTTCATGGACTCTCTCCCTCCTGTTTTATTGATGTTGGTCATCACCATCATAGCAGGGAGAGAGTCCTTTTTGCATGACATTTGCTTTTTTCTACCGCGCTTCGCTTGGTGGCCCCGACGAGCGTCGCGAACAAAAGTTCGCAACCCTCGTCGGGGAATCATTCCTGAATGTCACCCACAAATATTTTACTCACACGAAAAGTCGTCGCTGATGTACAAATGGTACAAGTTGGAATTAACAAGGTGCGTCTTGAAAAATATGGTGGGAGTGTGCACGTGTATATTTCTGATGATGATGTTATGAAAGAGGCGAAGCGATTAAACACGACGCGGGCGATTGTTGCGATGCGCAAAGCTGTGAAGGAGGCGGATGGAGGGATATTTGCGATCGGGAATGCGCCGACAGCACTTCTTGAGCTTATTCGCCTTGTGAAAGAAGGGGAAGCGCGCCCAGGGCTTATTATCGGTTTACCGGTCGGCTTTGTTTCGGCAGCGGAATCGAAAGAGGAATTAGCGAAACTTGACGTGCCGTTTATTACGAACGTTGGAAGAAAAGGGGGGAGCACGGTTACGGTTGCCGCTTTAAATGCCTTGTCTATTTTAGCGGAGCGGGAATAAGTATGGAGAAAGAAAAATTGCGCGAAGGATATACGACTGGCGCATGTGCAACGGCTGCGACAAAAGCGGCGCTATGTGCGCTCATTACTGGGAGGAAGCAAACAGAAGCGACAATTATGTTGCCGATTGGACGGGAAGTCACTTTTCCGATCGTTTCTTGTGAAATTGAGAAAGATCGAGCGAGCGCGACCGTGGTGAAAGATGGGGGGGACGACCCTGACGTGACGCACGGTGCTTCTATTGTTGCGACGGTTTGCTGGACGGAAGAAGGAATTCATATTGATGGAGGAGAAGGCGTCGGAAGAGCAACGAAACCGGGATTGCCTATTCCGGTTGGCGAAGCAGCGATTAATCCTGTACCGCGTCAAATGATGACGGACGTCGTCCGTCATTTACTGACCGAGCATCGTTTAACACGTGGGGTACGCATTGTCATTTCTGTTCCAAATGGAGAGGAAATAGCGAAAAAAACGTTAAACGCCCGCCTTGGCATCGTTGGTGGCATTTCTATTTTAGGAACCCGCGGCATCGTCGTTCCGTTTTCCACGTCTGCGTACCGAGCAAGTATTGTACGCGCGCTCGAAGTGGCAGTTGCTTGTGGCTGTGATCACGTTGTTGTCACGACAGGAGGAAGAAGCGAAACGTATGCGATGAAGCAATATCCTCATTTGAAAGAAGAAGCATTCATTGAAATGGGCGATTTTGTTGGATTTACGTTGAAACAATGTAAAAGGCTTCGGATTCAGACAGTGTCGCTCGTTGGGATGATGGGGAAATTTTCAAAAGTCGCCCAAGGCATCATGATGGTTCATTCTAAAAGTGCGCCTGTCGACTTTCAGTTTTTAGCAGATGTTGCGAAGCAAGCGGGTGCTCCGAACCCCCTCATTGAAGCGGTGAAACAAGCGAACACCGCGTCGCAAGTTGGAGATATGATGTACGAAGCAGGATATTTATCGTTTTTCAATTTGTTATGTGATTATTGTTGTCAACATGCGTTGCGGGAAGTGAACGGCGGAATGGTCATTGAGACGACGCTTTATACGTTAAAGGGACAACTGTTGGGAAGGGCGGTACGAAACGATGGAGCGAATGAAATTAATCGGAATTGGGGCTGATGGAAGAGAATCTCTTCCTTCGTTGTATGAACAATGGATTAATGAAAGCGAGCGGCTCGTTGGCGGGGAAAGGCAACTATCTTTTTTTCCTCACTACAAAGGGGAAAAAATCGTTATTCGAAGCAACTTATCATCGCTTTTCGAAACGCTTGTAAACGAGCCGAAAAAAACGGTCATTTTGGCATCCGGTGATCCGCTATTTTACGGAATCGGTAGTTATTTAGCGAAAAAAGTTCCGATTGAAGTATATCCCTCTGTGAGTTCGCTCCAATGGGCGTTTGCGAAAATGGGAGAAAGCTGGCACGATGCATATGTCGTTAGTTTGCATGGGCGTTTGATGAGAGGGCTTGCTCAGCGTATAGATGGAAAAGAAAAAGTAGCGATTTTAACAGATGAAACGAACGATCCACGTGCGATTGCTTCATATCTTTTAGAATATGGGATGACAGAATATGAGGCGTTTGTTGGGGAGAACCTTGGGGGAGAAAACGAACGCTGCCGATTCATGACGTTAGAAGAGATGAAAGATGGCATGTTCGCTTCCTTAAATATTGTCGTTTTACGACGTGTCCATAAAGGACCGAGTTGGACGTTTGGTATAGAGGATGAAGAGTTTTTTCAGCGGAAACCAGAAAAAGGACTCATTACGAAAAAAGAAGTACGCATCTTAAGCTTGCAAGCGCTTTGTCTTCATGAAAAAAGCGTCGTATGGGATATCGGTACATGTACAGGATCGGTAGCGATTGAAGCGGCAAAAATGGCTCGTGAAGGGGCCGTTTTTGCGATTGAGAAAAACGCTCATGACA
Organism: Anoxybacillus thermarum; assembly: GCF_000836725.1. Classification (GTDB taxonomy): domain Bacteria; phylum Bacillota; class Bacilli; order Bacillales; family Anoxybacillaceae; genus Anoxybacillus; species Anoxybacillus thermarum. The sequence goes on from NZ_JXTH01000026.1 coordinate 2,641, forward strand.
TAGAAATATGTCGGAAAAATATGAAAAAATTTCGTGCGGATTTTACACTTGTTCATGGTCGAGCGCCAGAACAATTAGAGCAGTTTCCTGATCCGGATGCCGTCTTTATCGGAGGGACGGCAGGAAGTTTACGGGAGATTGTTGAGGTTTGTTGTGCGCGGTTAAAACAAGGGGGGCGCATCGTCGTGAATGCGGTGACGATTGAAACGCTACATGAAGCGATGGAAGCGTTTCGGCAATATGGGTATCATACCGATATTTTGCTTGCCCAATTTTCACGAAGCAAACCCATTTTACAATTGACACGTTTTGATGCGTTAAATCCAATTTATATCATTTCAGCACGAAAGGATGAAAGCGAATGATCGGTACGTTATATGGCATTGGCGTTGGTCCGGGAGACCCAGAACTGTTGACTGTAAAAGCGTTTCGACGTTTAAAAGAAGCAGATGTCATCGCCTATCCGAAAAAGACAAACGGCAGTAAAAGTTATGCGCAACAAATTGTAGAGGCATATTTTTCTCCGTCCGAAAAGCATATGCTCGGTCTCGTTTTTCCGATGACAAAAGATGAAAACGTACTGCGTGAAAAGTGGGACGAAACGGTAGATGCTGTATGGGAACATTTGCGCGAAGGAAAACATGTTGCATTCGTGACGGAAGGAGATCCGCTTTTATATAGCACGTGTATTCATTTTATGCGCACGATGCAAATGAAATATTCGGATGTATCGATCGAAATCGTTCCGGGTGTTTCTTCTATCAATGGAGCGGCGGCACGGTTGCAACTACCGCTGGCTGATGGGGATGAGACGATTGCGATCGTTCCTGCACGGGATGATTACGATGCGATGAGAAAAGCGATCGAAGCACACGATTGTGTCATTTTTTTAAAAGTCGCGAAAGTGATACCCCTTCTTTTATCGATTTTAAAAGAGATGAACTTAACAAAAAAAGCGGCAGTTGTGACGAAAGTGACGTCACATGAAGAAGTGCGATGGGACATCGAGCAATTAGAACATGTGTCGTTGCCATATTTAACGTTGATGGTGGTGAGAAAGTGAAAATATATATTGTTGGAGCTGGTCCGGGAGCAAGCGATTTAATTACAGTCAGAGGAATGAAGTTGTTGCAGCGAGCGGATGCGATTTTTTATACCGATTCACTCGTCAATGAAGAACTGCTTACATATGCGAAAGCAGAGGCGCGTATTTTTCGTACGTCTGGTATGCATTTGCATCAAATCGTTTCACTCATGTGTGAAGAAGTGAAAAAAGGACACGTTGTCGTACGGCTTCATACAGGCGATCCGTCGATTTATGGAGCGACGATGGAACAAATCGTACTTTTGAAAAAAGAAGGAATTGACGTGGAAATCGTACCAGGAGTCAGTTCAGCATTTGCTGCTGCCGCTGCGGCACAAGTGGAGTTGACGGTGCCTAACTTAACGCAAACGGTTATTTTTACGCGTGCAGAAGGAAGAACGCCTGTACCAGAACAGCTCGCCTCTCTTGCTAAACATCACTGTACGATTGTCTTGTTTTTGAGTGCCACGTTAACGAAAAAAATAACGGCTGCTTTTCTTGAAGCGGGATGGAGCGATCAAACACCTGTCGTTGTTGTATATAAGGCAACGTGGCCGGACGAAAAAATTGTACGTACAACGGTTGGCATGCTTCATGACGATATGCAGCGTCACGGTATTCGCCAACATGCTCTTATTTTAGCAGGCTGGGCCCTTTCGAATGAATGGAACGAATCGTATCGCTCGAAATTGTACGATGAAACATTTACGCACGGCTATCGCAAGGGAGGAAAGTAAGATGTATGCTGTTGTCGCGATTACGAAGCATGGGGTAGAAATAGCGAGAAAACTGCACGAAAAACTTCCTGATGCGGACATTTATTATACGGATAAGTTTTCCAAAGGTGACGAAGAGCAGAAAGGGATTCGTTTATTTTCAGGAAATGTTCGGTTGTTGTTGCCGCAATTGTTTTCAACGTATCGCGGGCTGATTCTCATTATTTCCCTCGGTGCTGTCGTGCGCATGATCGCCCCATTATTAAAAGATAAAAAAACAGATCCTGCTGTTGTTGTTATTGATGATAAAGCAGAACATGTCATTAGTGTATTATCTGGTCATTTAGGAGGAGCGAATGAGCTGACGAAAAAAGTAGCGAATTTACTTGGCGCCCGTCCGGTCATCACGACGGCATCCGATGTGCAGCAAACGATTGCGGTTGACTTATTCGGTCGCTCGTTTGGATGGGAATGGGAAAATGAAAACAATTTAACGCCCGTGAGCGCCGCGGTTGTTAATGAGCAACATGTTGCGATTGTACAAGAATCAGGCGAGCGCAATTGGTGGACGTATGATACGCCGATTCCATCAAACATTCGGCATTATGCTTCGATTGCTGAGGCGCTTGAAGCGAAGCCGGATGCGGCGCTTATAGTCACGCATCGCTTGCTTGAGAAAGAGGAAGAAGCGATTTTACAAAACGGGGTGTTATATCGTCCGAAAGTTATTGTTATTGGCGTCGGGTGCAATCGTGGAACAAGCTCAAGAGAAATTGAACAAGTCATCTGCGATACGTTGCAGCAACTTCGTTTTTCGATCAAAAGTGTGAAAGCGTTATGTACGATTGATTTGAAAAAAGATGAAGAAGGTTTATTAGCTGTCGCAAACAAATATGGGTGGCCGCTTATTTTTTACACGCCCGAGCAGTTGAACGACGTTCCGATTGATGAGCCTTCGGAAACGGTATTCCGCTACACGGGAGCATATGGAGTAAGCGAACCTGCAGCGAAGCGATATAGCGGACAAAATAAGCTTGTGTTAACGAAAAAAAAGAGCGGGAATGTAACGATTTCCGTTGCGCTATGGGAGGGACAAGGGTGAGGAGAATTGTCGTTGCAGGAACAGGGAGCGGCGTCGGAAAAACGACGGTGACGCTCGGCTTAATGAGTGCATTCAAGCAGAGGGGGTGCGTTGTTCAAGGGTTTAAATGTGGGCCAGATTATATTGATCCGACGTATCATACGGCGGTGACAGGGAGGCGCTCCCGCAATTTAGATAGTTGGATGGGAAATGAAAATATTGTACGTGACGTATGCAGCAGAGGAAGCCAAGGAGCGCATTTGTCGATTATTGAAGGGGTGATGGGGTTATTTGACGGGAAGCGAGCAACGGCAAATGAAGGATCTACTGCAGAAATTAGCATTATCACCGAAAGCCCCGTCTTGTTAGTTGTCGACTGTTCAGGCATGGCGCGTAGCGCTGCGGCAGTTGTGCGCGGATTTCAACTGTTTGATGAGCGCGTTCGCATCGTTGGAGTTATTGCGAATCGCGTTGGGAGCGAGGGGCATTTTCGGCTTGTCAAAGAAGCGATTGAACAACAATGCGGTATTCCTGTCGTTGGCTATTTGTTAAAAGAAAGCGATTTGACGATTCCAGAGCGTCATTTAGGGCTTGTTCCATCTGTGGAACGTGGAGAGCTTCGACCGTTTTTTGAGCGGCTTGGTGAGCGCATCGCGCAAACGGTCGATTTAGATGCTATATGGAAACTAGCGGAAACGACCGTCCTTCATAGCGAACCGTTTTTTACGCCAAAACAAACGTACGATGTGCGCGTCGCTGTCGCAAAAGATGCTGCGTTTCATTTTTATTACGAAGAAAATTTAGAAATGCTTCAGACATATGGGGCAACGCTCGTTTATTTTTCTCCGCTCGCCGGTGAATGTGTGCCGAACGATGTGCACGGATTGTACATTGGCGGAGGTTTTCCAGAGGAATTTGCTGCGGAGCTTGCGCGTCACGAAAAAGTGAAACGATCGATTGCCGAAGCCATTCAGCGCGGTTTACCGACGCTTGCCGAGTGCGGTGGATTTATGTATTTAACAGAAGGCATCGAAACGACTGACGGGCAATATTACGAGATGGTCGGCGTCATTCCGGGGCACGTGTGTATGCATCGAAAGCTTGTGGCGCTCGGATATCGCGAAGTGACAGGAATGGAAGGAAACTTTTTGTTTGAACAAGATGAAGCGAAAGGACATGAATTTCATTATTCAACGTTTATTCGAAGAGAAGAAGAAAAATTTGCGTATGAAGCGAAAGGGCTGCGCGGATGCAAGCGGGACGGATATATGGATCATCGGTTAGTCGCTGGCTACATTCATTTTTATTTTCCATCGAACCCTTTGCTTGTTGAGCGGTGGTTGAAGGCATGCAGCGAGGTGAAAGGCGATGCGTAAAGCGCTGCCGATTATGTTTCAAGGAACGCATTCCGATGCGGGAAAAAGTGTGATCGCGACAGCTTTTTGTCGCATATTCGCCCGCAACGGTTGGAAAACGGCACCGTTTAAGTCGCAAAATATGTCGCTCAATTCATACGTAACGATTGACGGAAAAGAAATCGGACGCGCGCAAGGAGTGCAGGCGGAGGCGGCAGGGGTGTTAGCGACGACGCATATGAATCCGATTTTAATTAAGCCGAGCCGCGATCAAGAAGCGCAAATTGTCGTACATGGAAAACCGTACAAAAACATGCAAGCGAGCGCTTATCGAACCGAGTTTTTTCATACAGGACTGAACATTATTCAACAATCGCTCGATGTATTAATGAAACAATACGATCGCCTAGTCATTGAAGGAGCGGGAAGCCCTGCGGAAGTAAATTTGAACGATCGTGAGCTTGTAAATATGCGCGTGGCGCGCATGGCGAATGCTCCCGTTGTCTTAATTGGCGATATTGAGCGCGGTGGAGTGTTTGCGAGTTTAGTTGGCACATTGCAGCTGTTAGATGAACGTGATCGGAAACGTGTCATCGGGGTGATTATTAATAAATTTCGTGGCGATGTTGCGCTTCTTCAGCCGGGATTGCGTTGGTTTGAGCAATATACAGGCGTGCCGGTGCTTGGCGTCATTCCGTATATGCATTTGCGCATCGATGCAGAAGATTCTGTAGCACTTTCTCGTTATGCGACAAAAAAAGACGATGCGAAAGCGATTGATGTAGCGGTCGTTCAATATCCGCGCATGTCTAACTTTACTGATATCGATCCGTTTTTTGCCGAGCCGGACTGTTCGGTGCGGTTTGTGACGGATGCGTCGTTGTTAGGTGAGCCAGATATACTTATTTTGCCGGGGAGCAAAAATACAATTGAAGATGTCCAATTTTTAAAAGAAACAGGATTATTTGTAGCGATTCGCCGCTTATATGAACGAAGCGATACGATCATGATCGGTATTTGCGGTGGCTATCAAATGCTTGGCGAACGTATAAAAGATCCGTTTCATGTCGAAACGCCACTCGATGAGATAGAGGGATTAAATTTGCTGCCGATTGAAACGACGCTTGCTTGTGAAAAAACGACGGTTTTGTGTGAAGGGATATTGACGTTTCAACGCGAAACGTTTCATGTGAGCGGATATGAAATTCATATGGGACGCTCGATCGTAAAAAGCGGTGAACCACTTATTTTACAGAACGGGAAAACAGACGGCTGTAAAACGAAAGATGAACGTATGATTGGAACATATATGCACGATTTGTTTCATAACGATGTGTTTCGCCATCATTTATTAAACGACGTGCGGAGAAAAAAACAACTTCCGCCACTTCCTACCCGACCGCTTTATCGACAATTGCGCATGCAGGCATTTGATGAACTAGCCGATTGCGTCGAAACAAGCGTCAATGTGACAACAATTGAACGAAAAATGATGGAATTTCAAGGGGGAAACAATGATGCTTTATGAACAAATTGGGGAAGAAGTACGCAACTATATTGATCAACTAACGAAACCGCGTGGAAGCCTTGGACGACTTGAAGAGCTAGCGATTGATATTGCGAGAATGACAGGGGAGCGTTTTCCAAGCGTGACGCCGCCGGGTGTGCTCGTCTTTGCGGCCGACCACGGCATTGCAGAAGAAGGGGTGTCTGCGTATCCGCAAGAAGTAACGGCTCAAATGGTGCTCAATTTTGTGCGCGGCGGAGCTGCCATTAACGTATTTAGCAAACAGATTGGTGCAGCGTTTGCAGTTGTTGATGTTGGCGTGGCGGTTGATATTCATGAAGAAGGTTTTATCAACGAAAAAGTGGCATATGGAACGAATAATTTTGCCCATAAGCAAGCGATGACGAAAGAAGAAGCGGAGCGAGCAGTACAAGCAGGATATCGCCAAGCAAATGCGATGATTGATCGCGGCATCCGCTGTTTGATCGTTGGGGAAATGGGGATCGGCAATACGACGACAGCTAGCGCCCTGTTAGCAGCGATAAGCGGCCGCAAAGTGGCTGAACTTGTCGGCAAAGGAACAGGCGTTCATGATGAAGCGTTGAAGCGTAAGCGAGACGTAATTGAACGTGCGCTTGCAAAACATAAACCGAATGCGTCCGATGCCATCGACTTATTGACAAAAATCGGAGGGTTTGAAATTGCGGCGATGGCAGGAGCGATGATCGCAGCGGCAGAGCGACACATTCCGATTTTACTTGATGGTTTTATTTGTACAGTCGCGGCGTTAATCGCCGAACGACTGGATAAACGTGTCGTTCATTATATGATTGCGGGGCATCGATCACAAGAACCGGGTCATCGCATCGCTCTTGAGTTGTTACATAAAGAGCCGCTTCTTGATTTGCGTATGCGCCTTGGAGAAGGAAGCGGGGCAGCGGTGTCCTTTCCGATCGTCAATATGGCGCTAGCGATGCTTCGTATGGCGACATTTTCATCAGCCAACGTAGCGACAGGGAGCGATCATCATGAATAAAGGAAAAGTATATATTGTTGGGGCAGGTCCGGGTGATCCGAAGCTCATTACTGTATACGGACGTGAATGTATTGAAAAGGCGGATGTCATTATTTACGATCGACTCGTGAGTAAACAGCTGCTCGTTTATGCGAAGGAAGGAGTTGAACTGTTATATTGCGGAAAAGAACCGAGAAAACATGGAAACATTCAACAACAAATCCATCAATGGCTTGTTGAACACGCCTTGCAAGGAAAGACGGTCGTTCGTTTAAAAGGGGGAGATCCGTTTATGTTCGGTCGCGGTGGGGAAGAGGCGGAGCATTTGCGCGCATACGGCATCCCGTATGAAATCGTCCCCGGTGTGACAGCGGGCGTTGCTGCTCCTGCCTATGCTGGCATTCCTGTGACGCATCGCAATTATGCTGGCGGGGTGACGTTTATTGCGGGACATCAGAGCGGGGAACGTGATCGCATTCGATGGGACGCATTAAGCGAGGCAACAAATACGATCGTATTTTATATGGGGATGGCAAATATCGCTTACATTTGTAAACAACTACAACGCCATGGCAAAGATGGCGAGACGCCTGTGGCAGTCATCGAATGGGCAACGACGACAAGGCAACGAACCGTTGTCGGTACGTTACAAACAATTGTGAACATCGTCAATGAAAAACAACTGTCTTCCCCTGCCATTATCGTTGTCGGGGATGTTGTCCGCTTACACGATCAGTTAAAGTGGGTGAAAGAAATATGGTGATCGTCTACACAGGGGATGGAAAAGGAAAAACAACTGCGGCTGTCGGTCTGGTCATTCGCGCTGCGGGACACGGAAAAAAAGTGGTCGTCATTCAATTTATTAAATCGCCGCACCGTCCGTATGGCGAGGCGAAAATATTGCAGCAGCTCGGCATTGACGTGCATCAAACAGGGGTTGGATTTACGTGGACGAAAACGCCAGAAGAACATCGCCAAGCGTTGCAAAAAGGATGGGCGCTTGCACAACAACATGTGTTATCTGGTTTATACGATGTTGTCGTTTTAGATGAACTAAATGTTGCTTTAGCGATTACGTCGTTTCCGATTGATGATGTTTTGCCGCTTCAAGATGTTATGCATACGTTGGCAAATAAGCCAGCGCATACGTATGTCGTCGTGACAGGAAGAGGGGCAAAAGAAGAAATCGTTCAACTTGCTGATCTAGTGACGGAAATGAAAGAAGTGAAACATTATTATCATAAAGGTGTTCATGCGATAAAAGGGATTGATTTGTAGATAATTGGTTATTTCATCTTTACCCTCGAATAATGTAAGGATAAAATAAAAGTAAAGAATTTTTGGGGGGATACGATGGAAAATAACACATATGTTTATGCATCGACGCTTTCTTCAAAACATCAAGTGACGATTCCGACGAAGGTGAGAGAACTGCTTGGGGCAGAACCGGGCGATCAAGTTGTATTTGTTTACGGCGAAAACCAAGAAGTAACGTTGAAAGTAAGAAAGAAAGATTCGTTACTATCGTTATTTGGAAGCATGCCACCAAAGCGAGAACAAGAAGATATGAATTGGGAGGACATTCGAAAAGAAGCTAGAGAACAATGGCTTGCTAGCAAGCAGAAGAAAGAAGATGAACGATGTACATTTTAGATGCAAATGTAATTGTTCGCTTTTTAACTAACGATGATAAAATCCAATCACCAATTGCCTATCGATTGTTCGAAAAGGCGGTAAACGGAGAATTGTCGTTTCTACTACATCCTTTAGTGATTGCAGAATGTTGTTGGGTTCTCGAGTCAAAACGTTACGGTTATCGGAAAGAAGAAATAGCTGAACGCTTAACACAGCTCGTTGAGGCTCCTTGTATAAAAACGATCGATAAAGAAATTGTGTTGCAAGCGATAGCGAGTTACGGAAAGCATCGTGTTGATTTTGCGGATGCTTATCTTAGTTCACTTACGAAACATTCCCCTACCGTACAAGCGGTCGTTACATGGAATGAAAAGGATTTAAAAAAACTAGCATGTGAATATTATTTGCCCGATCGTATTGTGTGAAAAAGCTGATGAAAGTCAGCTTTTTCACAACACGTTAAAATATCGCGCTTCCGGATGGGCGAAGACGATGGCAGAAACGGACGCTTCTGGTTCCATCATATAGCCTTCCGTTAAATGAATGCCGATTTCTTCTGGGCGTAAAAGACGGAATAGTTTTTCTTGGTCTTCGAGATTTGGACAAGCTGGGTAGCCGAAAGAAAAACGCTGTCCTTGATATTTTGCTGCAAATCGTTGTTCCATCGTAAAATCGGGGGAATCTGGAAATCCCCAACGGTCGCGCATAATTTGATGAACGCGTTCCGCTAATCCTTCCGCTAGTTCAAGCGCTAACGCTTGAATGGCGTGGCTTTTTAAAAAGTGTCCTTCTTCTTTCAGACGTTGTGCCATATCGCGCACTCCTGCGCCAGCTGTCACAGCAAATAGCCCGACGTAGTCGATTTGTTCATTCGAAAGATAATCTGCTAAGCATAAATACGGTGCTTTCATTTGTCTTGGAAACGTAAACGTTTCAATGACCGTTTGTTGATCGCGCGGGTCGTAAATGATCACCGTATCCCCATCGCTTCTGGCTGGGAAAAATTGATATACCGCTTTCGGTGAAAGCGACTTTGTTTGTTTTGCTTCAGCGAGCAGTTCATCAATCAGCTCTTTTAACATGATCGCTTTTTCGTTTCCTTCCGCCAACAGCTTTTTTACATTTCCTTTTAAACCGAGATGGTGCCCGAGAAGCATTTGCCAATTGACGTACGGTTCAATATGTGAAAGTGGAATGTCTTTTAATATATGTTTTTCTGTGTCGGTCGGAACGTAAATCGGCGCCCGCTTCACATTTGACTTTGTCATGACAGCGACTGCGCTTTGCTGTTCGATTGTTTGTTTCGTTTTTTCTTTTTTCTCATAAGAAATGTCTTGTTGGATGATACGGTTGGCAAGCGTCAATCCTTCCATCGCATCTTTGGCGTATAAAACGATGCCGTCATATTCGGGCGCGATTTTCGTATCGGTAAATTTCCGTGAAAGAGCGGCGCCGCCAACTAAAATTGGCAAGGAGATGCCCGCTTGTTTTAAGTCTTGGGCGGTGAGCACCATTTGTTGAGCTGATTTCACAAGCAGCCCAGATAAGCCGATCATGTCTGGCTGTTCGTTTCGCACCGCTTCAATGAGCTGCTGCGGCGTTACTTTAATGCCTAAATCGACGACGTGAAACCCGTTGTTACTTAAAATAATATCGACTAAATTTTTTCCGATGTCGTGCACATCGCCTTTGACTGTTGCGAGCAGCACTTTTCCTTTGACGCTCGTTTCGTTTTTTTCCATATACGGCTCTAAAAAGGCGACGGCCGCTTTCATCACTTCTGCGCTTTGCAACACTTCCGCAACGATGAGCTGATTATCGTTAAATAGGCGACCGACTTCGTCCATTCCGTTCATCAGTGGACCGTTAATAATGTCAAGCGGGCTGTACGTTTGTAAGGCGAGCGTCAAGTCTTCGATGAGCCCATCTTTCGTTCCTTCCACGACGTATGTGGCAAGCCGCTCTTCTAACGTCATATGGACGTTTGTTTGTTTCGGTTGTTTCGTTTTATCGCGATAAAATTGAATAAATGCGTTTAACGTTTCATCGTTTGTGTGAAATAACAACGCCTCTGCTAAGCGCACTTCCTGTTCAGGAATGGACGCAAAGCGCTCTAATTTTTCCGTATTGACGATCGCGTAATCAAGCCCTGCTTGCGTGCAATGGTATAAAAAGACGGAGTTTAACACTTCGCGTCCGACAGGTGGCAAACCAAATGAGACGTTGCTAATGCCGAGCATCGTTAAACAGTTTGGCAAATGTTGTTTAATGAGGCGAATGCCTTCGATCGTTTCTTTTGCTGCGCCAATATATTGCTCATCTCCTGTACCGATCGGGAAGACGAGCGGATCGAAAATAATGTCGTGCGGTGAAACGCCATATTTATTGACGAGTAAATCGTATGAACGAAGGGCGATGTCAAGCTTTCGTTTTGCTTCAATTGCCATTCCTTGTTCGTCAATTGTGCCGACGACGACCGCTGCACCGTATTGATGAAGAAGCGGAATAATTTTTTCAAACCGTTCTTCCCCGTCTTCTAAGTTAATGGAGTTAATAATCGCTTTTCCTTGGGAATACGATAACGCACAGGCGATGACGTCTTCATCGGTCGAGTCGATGACGAGCGGCACTTTTACTTTTTTGACGACTTGTTGAATAAATTGTTCCATATCTTTTTTTTCATCGCGGTCAGGGTCGGCTAAACAAATGTCGATGACGTGCGCTCCATTTTTCACTTGGGCGCGGGCAATTTCTGCCGCTTCTTCATATTTGCCTTCCGCGATGAGCCGTTTAAACTTGCGTGAGCCAATGACGTTCGTTCGTTCCCCGACAAAAAGCGGCCGCATCGTTTCATCGTAAACGAGCGCATCAATGCCAGACACAGCATGCATGGCGAACTGTTTCGGGATGACACGCGGCGGAATGTCGCGTACCGCTTCACTGATGGCGCGAATATGTTCAGGAGTCGTGCCGCAGCAGCCGCCGACAATGTTTAGCCATCCTTTTTCGGCAAATTGGCGAATTTTTTTCGCAAGCATGTCTGGCGTTTCGTGGTAGTGCCCTTCTTCGTCAGGAAGCCCGGCGTTTGGATAACAGCTGACGGCCGTGTTCGCTAATGAAGCGAGCGAGCGCAAATGGTCGGTCATAAATTCCGGACCTGTGGCGCAGTTTAAACCGACGGCAAAAGGTTTCATATGTTGGATGGAAATAAAAAACGATTCGATCGTTTGTCCGGCCAGCGTCGTTCCCATCGGTTCAATCGTTCCAGAAATCATAAGCGGCACTCGTTTTCCGACCGCTTGAAACGCTTCGGTAATGCCGAGAAAGGCGGCTTTGACGTTTAACGTATCTTGGCACGTTTCTAACAACAATAAATCGACGCCGCCAAGTAGCAGCCCGCGCGCTTGTTCTTCATACGCAGCAACGAGCTCCGCAAACGTCGCTCCGCCTGTGACAGAAAGCGTTTTTGTCGTCGGACCCATCGAGCCGGCAACGAAGCGCGGCCAATCGGTTGTCGTATATTTTTCCGCTGCTCGTTTTGCAAGTTTAGCTGCTTCGATATTTAACTCAAGCGCTAAATGGCCGAGGTCATATTCGTCTAGGACGATGCGCGTTGCCCCGAACGTATTCGTTTCGACAATGTCAGCTCCTGCGGCAAAATACGCTTCATGAATGTGAGAGATGACGTGTGGGGCGGTGATTGTTAAATATTCGTTGCATCCTTCATATGCTTCACCGCCAAAATCGTTTGCGGTTAAGTTGGCCGCTTGGATCATCGTTCCCATCGCTCCATCAATAATTAAAATTTTTTTCTCGAGCTGTTCAAATAAACTAGCCATAATAAACCGTCCTTTCTTTTGCGAGCCGCTCTTTTTCATGAATGTAACGAACGAGTTCGACCGTCATATCGTAACGTAAAAATGGGGTAATTAAATAAATGCCTTGGAATAAATCGAACGCGGCATCGATGAGCGCTTTGGCGATCGCTAATCCTTCTTTCGTTGATTGAACACGGTCGTTCGCGCACATGGCCATGCGGTTGCGAATGTCATCAGACAATGTAATGCCCGGCACTTCGTGATGTAAAAAGTCGGCGTTGCGTGCGCTTGTGAGCGGCATAATGCCGATGTAAATCGGCGTCGGCAAATGTTTCGTCGCTTCATACACGTCTTCGATTTGTTTTTCGCTATAAAGCGGCTGTGTTAAAAAGTAGTGCGCCCCGCATTCAATTTTTTTCTCTAGCCGTTTCACCGCTTTATCTAAATGGCGCACGTTCGGGTTAAAGGCGGCAGCGATCGAAAAGTTCGTTTTTTGTCCGAGCGGTTTACCTGAGTACGAAAGCCCTTCGTTAAATTGACGAATGAGCGAAATGAGATCAAACGATGATAAATCGTAGACGGACGTTGCGCCCGGAAAATCGCCTACTTTTGATGGATCGCCTGTCAAAGCGAGCACGTCGGTCATGCCGAGCGTATAGAGCCCCATTAAGTGCGACTGCAAGCCGATTAAGTTTCGATCGCGGCACGTAATATGAATGAGTGGACGCATGCCGAGCTGTTGTTTGACGATCGTGCCGACAGCGACGTTGCTAATGCGCGGTGTCGCAAGTGAGTTGTCGGCCAGCGTTAACGCATCAATGTTCGCTTCTTTTAACGCTTTTGCCCCTTCTAAAAATGTCGTTAAGCCGAGCTTTTTCGGTGGATCGAGCTCGACGATAATCGACCGCCGCGTGCGAGCGATGTCAGCAAGAGAAGGGGCTGTCGTTTGTTTTTCTTCTTGGACGATAATTGTATGCCGTTGTCTTACTTCTTTTTTATATACAGGCGTGCGATCGGAAAGGGCGCGAGCGATGGCGGCAATATGTTTTGGCGTCGTACCGCAACAGCCGCCGATAAGCCGAACCCCTTGTTCACGAAAGGCACGAGCCGTTTCTTCAAAATATTGTTCGCTCGTTTCGTAAATGAAGCGTCCGTCGCGATATTGCGGCAGGCTCGCATTTGGATATACCGATAAAAAGGCGCGGGTTGGAATCGGCACTTCTTCAAGCGAGCGCAACATATGGTACGGACCGAGATGGCAGTTTAAGCCGACAACATCGGCTCCAAGCCGTTCTAATTCGGTAAGCGCTTCAGCAAGCGGCATTCCGTGTTGCAGGACGCCAATATCATGCAACGTGACGTGGGCGATGATCGGCAACGTCGTTTCTTTGCGGGCGATGGAAAGAACCGTTTGCAATTCTTCGAAATCGTAATACGTTTCAAGCAAAAGTCCATCGACACCTTCGTTTAACAACACGTACAGCTGTTCACGAAATGTTCGTTTCACTTCTTCAAGCGAAATCGTGCTTTTGTTCGTGCTCCGTAGTCCTCCGATCGTACCGAGCACGTAAGCGCGTCCTTTTGCCGCTCGTTTCGCCAGTTCGACCGCCGCTTCGTTTATTTTTTTTACGTCATCTTGCAGTCCATAACGTGCTAGTTTGACGTAGTTCGCGCCGTATGTGTTCGTTTGAATCACTTCAGCGCCTGCATCAATATACGCCTCGTGAATATGGACAATTTCTTCAGGTTTAGTGACGTTTAATTCTTCAAAGCAACGATCGATGCCGTGCGCGTATAATAACGTTCCCATCGCTCCATCAGCGATGACGATGCGCTCTTTTAAATCATCTAACAATCCCACGTCCATTCCTCCGTTTCTTCGTTTAAAGTAAAAAAGTCCTCTCCATAAGAAGAAGACTTGACGCGCTCCTTCTTATCTTCCAAGCGAATCGCTTGTCTGGACTTAGCACCTTGACGATCGTCAGGTTGCTGAAGGTTCATCGGGCCAGTCCCTCCCCTTCTCTCGATAAGCTGTTGTATGAAGTTACTCATAAATGTAACTGATTTTTTAGAAATATTCAACTATTTTATTTCAAAAAAAGAAGGCAAAGCGCCTTCTTAACGGTAGTTGACGAATTGAACGTCAATCGGTAAATCTGCCTCGCGAATGGCGGCGATCACTTTTTGCAAATCGTCTTTACTTTTGCCGCTGACGCGAATTTGGTCTTCTTGAATTTGACTTTTTACTTTTAAGCCTGTATTTTTAATGATTGTGTTAATTTTTTTCGCGTTGTCTTTGTCGATGCCTTGAACGAGTTTCGCACGTTGGCGCACCGTTCCGCCAGACGCAGCCTCCACTTTTCCGTATTGAATGTTTTTTGTCGGTACGCCGCGTTTAATGAGTTTGCCGATAAGCACATCTTTCAGCTGTTCCAGTTTAAACTCATCGTCAGAAATGAGAATGAGCTCATCTTTTTCAAGCGAAATGTCGCTTTTGCTTCCTTTAAAGTCGTAGCGGTTTTGAACTTCTTTTAACGCGATGTTGATGGCGTTCGTCACCTCCGACAAATCGACTTTTGACACAATATCAAATGAACTTTCTTTTGACATACGGATCACCTCAGCATAAATTCGTTGTGCTTCCATTATAGTCGATTGTTGGCATGCGAACAACTTTACAAAATCTTTATATATAAAAAGTAAAAAAAATGTCGATTGTTGTCGATATAATAAATGAAGCGAGATTCGATCGAAAGATAAGGAGATGAGGAAATTTGATGAAAAAAATGATTCCACTCATGATGGCACTCGTTTTGTTGCTTGCCGCTGGGTGTTCGCAAACGAGCTCTTTTCAACCGAAAGAGCGAATAAAAGTGGGCATTATGTTGTCAGATGTCGGACTCGGCGATCAGTCATTCAGCGATTCGGCGTTCAAAGGATTAATGAAAGCGCGCGATGAGCTCGGCATCTTTTTTGACTATCGTGAGTTAAAAGAAACGGAGACGTATGAAAAAGGATTAACGGAGCTCGTTGAAGCAGGAAACGATCTCGTCATCGGATTAGGATTTATGGTGCAGGAAGATTTAGAAAAAGTCGCAAAAAAATATCCGAAACAGCAATTCGTATTAATTGATGCGGTATCTGATTTACCGAACATTACATCGATTACGTTTAAAGAAGATGAAGGAAGCTTTTTAGCGGGCGTAGTTGCTGGCATGTTGACAAAAACAAACAACGTCGGTTTTGTTGGCGGAGCGGATGTACCGCTTATTCGTAAATTTGCGAACGGTTT
Organism: Anoxybacillus thermarum; assembly: GCF_000836725.1. Lineage (GTDB taxonomy): Bacteria > Bacillota > Bacilli > Bacillales > Anoxybacillaceae > Anoxybacillus > Anoxybacillus thermarum. The sequence goes on from NZ_JXTH01000026.1 coordinate 18,144, forward strand.
TATTCAAGGGGTAAAAGCGGTTAAACCGGAAGCGAACGTGCAAGAAGTGTATGCCGGCAATTTCGGTGATGATAAGCTTGGTGCGCAAATTGCAAAACAAATGATCGCAAATGGGGCAGACGTCTTGTATGCCGCGGCTGGATTTACAGGTGTCGGCGTGCTTCGCGAGGCGGAAATGAATAAAAAATATGCGATCGGTGTCGATAGCGATCAATATTTTTATGCGGAAAAAGCAGTTGTCACATCGATGTTAAAAAATGTCGATGTCGCATTATATACCGTCATTAAACAATACGTTGAAACGAAAGAAGTGCCAAAAGGGACGGTTCAACTTGGCTTAAAAGAAAACGGCGTCGATTTGGCACCGATTCGCGTCGTGACGTTCAGCCCAGAGCAACAAGCGACGCTTGAAAAATGGAAAGAAAAAGCGACAAACGGCATCGCAAAATAAAGGAGGAATATGATGACGATTAAACAACGATTGTTATTTCACTCATTAGTAACGCCCGTCATTGCGGGGACGATTATCGTGTTTATCATCATAAATATGCTTTCGATTCAATCGTCGAATCAAGATTTTGTGCCGCTCATGATGAAAGCGCAACATTTGCAGGCGGAGCTAAAAGCGACGAAACAAAGTTTAAGCAACTATGCGTACAGCCCGACAGAAGGGAATAAACAAGAAGTGGCCGTGCATTTAGCGGAAACGGAAAAATTGCTTCAAGCATTAAATAAAGGATTAACGGAGCCGTATTTTCGTTCTGCGCTTGAGCAAGTGAATAAAAAATTCGCAGAGCTTGCCAAACGATCGAACGAAGCGCTTGATGCAAACGATGTAGCGGAAATTCGCCGACAGTCAATGCGCGCGGAAGGGGCATTAAACGATGTGCACGTCGTCAACACGTATGTAAGCGAATATTATACGTACATGCAAAAAACGTTACAAAAACAAATTGATCGCGTCATTACGATTTCACTTGTGGCGATTGCTGTCGTGTTATTGTTTGCGGGATTTAGCGGCGTGCGTTTAACAAAAAAAATGTCGACACCGTTGCGCAACATTGCTGAAAACGCAAAACAAATTGCGAACGGCAATTTGCGCATCGAACCTGTGAACTATGACGGAAAAGACGAATTGGCCGATTTAAATGCGGCGTTTACGACGATGGCTGAACAATTAAACGCGCTGCTTCAATCGGTCGATACAGTAAGCAAGCAAGTCGAGGCGTTTGCAGTAGAAATTGATGAAGAAACAAAGATGTTAACAGAAATCAATAACCAAGTCGCTGTATCGACAAACGAATTATCGGCAGGGTCACAAAGCATTTCTGAAGACTTACAAAGCGCTGTACAGCTCATTGAACGAATGGAAAGTACTGTGCAGCAAAACGTCGGACGGACGGAGCAAACGGCTCGCTATAGCGATGAAGCCGTTGAAGCGATTACGCATGGTCAAGCGGCGTTAGCAGAACAAAAAGGGTTTATTGATGAAAATACGAAAGCGACGGCTTCAATTGAACAATCGACTGCGCAGTTTGCGGCGTATGCAAGCAAAATTGAAGATATGGCCAAAGCGGTCGCTGATATTGCGACACAAACGAATTTGCTCGCGTTAAATGCGGCAATTGAAGCGGCGCGGGCAGGGGAAGCGGGCAAAGGATTTGCCGTCGTTGCTGAAGAAGTGCGCAAGCTTGCGGAAGAATCGTCGAAAGCGACAGGCCAAATTTTTGAAATGGTACAGCTTATTCAATCGGGGTTAACGAATGTGACAGAAGCAGTTCGCCGTGGAGTGGACATCGCCGAGGCGCAAGCGAAAGCGATTGAAACGACAACCGAAGCGTTTGCACAAATTGAAAATAAAGTGCATCATATTACGGCAGATATTCAAGCGCTTGTCGTCGGCATGAACGAGTCGAAAGAGCTTGGCAAAAATGTTTTACAAAACGTTGAAAGCATTAGCGCGGTCGTTGAGCAATCCGCGGCAGGTAGCGAACAAATTGCTGCGTCAATGGTCGAGCAGTTAGAGGCGTTCAAAAAAATGGGTGAAAAAGTGACGACATTGCGCCAACTGACAGACGACTTACAACAAATGATGGCGAAGTTTCAAATGAAGTAAAAAAGATGCTCCGCGCGAGCATCTTTTCTTGTTTTACAAATGATTCGTTTCTTTTGAGTAGGCGCGCTTGCCAGCTTGGCGATTTTTCTCGCGCTCCATATTTTTTTCGTGTCGTTTCGCGTTATTGTCTTTTGCTTTTTTATCGTTGTCGCTTGTCATCGCTTCGTCACCCCTTTATCGGGTAGTGTAATCAATGCCCAAGATGTTTATTCAAGAAAAAGAGGGCGATCGTTCCCGGTCCGGCATGCGCTCCGATCGCGCCGCCGATGTCAGAAATGAAAAACTGCTTGCAGCCGAACGTTTCTTCAATCATCGCTTTCAGTTCGAGCGCCGTTTGTTCATCGTCGCCGTGGCTAATGCCGATCAGTTGGTTTTGAACGTCCGCTCCGCGCTCTTGCATTAACTCGACCATTCGTTTCAACACTTTTTTCCGTCCACGCACTTTTTCAATCGGGATTAATTTTCCATCCTCGACGTGAAGAAGTGGTTTAATGTTTAATACCCCGCCGACAAACGCTGCCGTTTTGCTGACGCGCCCGCCGCGCGCTAAATATTGCAAGTCATCGACAGTAAAAATATGTTCCATATGACGACAATACGTCTCAATCGTCGCCACGACGTCTTCGTACGCCGTGCCGCTTTCAGCGAGCTCAACTGCTTTTTTTACGACAAGCCCTAGCCCGAGCGATGCGCATTTCGAGTCGATGACGGTTAGTTTCGCGTCCGGATATTGTTCAAGCACTTCGTTTCGAATCATGACCGCCGTTTGATATGTGCCTGACAAGGCGGAAGAGAAGGCGATATAAATGGCAGGTATGCGCTCTTTCGCTAACGTCATAAATAGCTCTTCCATTTGCGAAGGTTTTGCTTGCGATGTTTTCGGTACGTCGCCTGCGCGCATGGCATCGTATACTTGTTTTGGCTGGATCGTCAGTTGATCATCGTAGTCTTTGTCGTTTATATGAACAGCTAACGGTAAAAAAGCAATTTGTTTTTCTTGTATAAAAGAAAGTGGCAAATCGCACCCGCTATCCGCTATAATTTTAATATTCATTTCAATCACCCCTATGTATGTACTTATTTTAAGTGTAGCGATTATTATGGAAAAAAACAATCTTATCGCTTTGTAGGAGGATGTGTTGTGGACGTAAAAAAATTGTTTGTCGTCATTATCGGTGGGTTATTAAACGCGATCGGCATGAATTTATTTTTAATTCCGGCGAACGTATATACGAGCGGATTCGCTGGAGCTGCACAGCTCATTTCTAAAGTCGTTGGCGATTATACACCGTATGTTATTTCGACAGGTTTATTGCTCTTTTTGTTTAACATTCCTGTCGCCATTTTAGGATGGAAAAAGGTAGGGAAGTCGTTTACGTTTTATAGCTTTTTAAGCGTTGTGTTTATGTCGCTATTTCTTGAAATCATTCCTGTTCGTTCGCTTTCTGAAGACATTTTATTGAACGCCGTTTTCGGCGGAGTGATTGCAGCAGTCGGAACGGGCTGGACGTTAAAATGGGGGGCGTCAACAGGAGGATTAGATATTATTGCGCTCGTATTGTCTCGCGTCAACGATCGTTCGGTCGGGACGTACATTTTTGCGTTAAACTCCATCATTATTTTAACAGCTGGATATATGTACGGATGGGAAAAAGCGTTATATACGCTCGTCACGTTATATGTGACGACGCGCGTCATTGATGCGATCCATACGCGCCATCAAAAATTAACTGCGCTCATTATTACGACAAAAGGGGAAGAGATGAAGCAAGCAATTAAGTCGCGAATGATTCGCGGCATTACAGTAATCCCGGCGAAAGGGGCGTTTTTAAACGAAGATAAAGATATGCTTATGATCGTTATTACGCGCTATGAGCTATTCGATTTAAAGCGAATCATTAAAGAAGTCGATCCGAAAGCGTTCACGAACATTATGCAAACGACAGAAGTCGTCGGGTTTTTCCGAAAAGAGTAAAGCTGCGCACACGGCGCAGCTTTTTACAATGCATGAAGTTCATCTTGCAAAGCGTGCAACTGTTTTCGTTCGGCGTCGTTGGCGTTAGCGAAAGCGGATGATAGCGCATTTTTGGCGACAGCGATGGCCCGTTCTGTGCGCTCTTCTTTTGCTTTAGCGACCGCCTTTCTTGCTTGTTGAAACAATGGATTGCCCATATTAAAATCCCCCAAGATTTGCATGATCCGCTTTTTCTGCTTTGCGTTGTTCCGCTTCCTCATACGTCATATGATACGGAATTTTTTCATCATGCTTATATACTGCATCGGCACTTTGTTGAATAAACCGCTTCGATTTGTTTCGTTTGCCCACACGACATTCCCCCTTGTTCGCCGCTTGTGACGCAAATCGCGTCGATGATAGTTTGTTCATGTTTGGGCTACAATACGTGAGGGAATTTTTTATAACTTTAATAACGATTGCAAATACATCGCGATGCCGTCTTCTTCATTCGTTTTTGTGACATCATCTGCGACTGCTTTAAGCGGCTCGATCGCATTGCCCATCGCGACGCCGATTCCTGCCCATTTTAACATCTCGATATCGTTATCTTCATCGCCAAAAGCAATCACGCGCTCGCGCGGAATGCCATAGAAAGAAGCGACTTTTTCAAGCCCAAACGCTTTATGGACGCCAGTACGGACGATTTCAATGACGTGCCATGGGGCTGTCCAACTGCGATGGTCGATGACGTTGGCATGCACTTCCGATAAATATGTGCGAATGCGTGCAACGTTTTGTTCATCCGATAAAATTAAAATGCTCGTCGGGTCTTTCCGTAAAATATCGTGCAAATTTCCGACATATACGTTTGGATCCCCTAAATTAAATAAGTCAAGTAGCTGTTCGTCATGTTCGTGAAAATATACATCGTCCATCACTTCCGCTAAAATGTTGCGCACGTTATATTTTCTGCTGACGTCAATAATTTCTTTCACCGTTTCAAGCTGAAGCGGAGTATGATACATCCCCCAGCTATCATCTTTCGGATGATGGACGAACGCTCCGTTAAAATTGACGATCGGCGTTGTTAGTTCCAATTGTTCATAATACATTTTGCTTGCGCGGTACGGACGTCCTGTCGCGATGACGACGATATGTCCAGCTTGTTTTGCTTTTTGAATCACATCGTATGTACGTTCGGAAATGGTTTTATTGTCTTTTAATAACGTGCCGTCTAAATCAAGCGCAATTAAATGTTTGTCCATAATTGTTCCCCTTTTCGTTAAAATGTTCTACTCTTGTAGTGTATCGTTTTTCCAAAAAACTTGTCTATATGGTAATATAATGTTAAAAGATAACAAGGGAGATGAGAAGATGGTAACGATTATTCGCGAGACAATCGCAAACGTTCCTTGTTTGCACGTTGTAAAAGATGATGATATTCATCATATGCGGCCGCTCGTCATATTTATTCATGGATTTACGAGCGCAAAGGAACATAATCTTCATTTTGGCTATTGGCTTGCAGAAGCAGGATATCGCGTCGTTTTGCCGGATGCGTTGTATCATGGGGAACGCCCAAATTCGCTCTCTGACGATAAATTATATTTGTCGTTTTGGGATATTGTGTTAACGACTATACGTGAATTAGAAGATATAAAAAATGAACTTGTGGAGCGAAACCTTGTTGATCCTGATCGTATCGGTGTCGTTGGTACGTCGATGGGAGGCATCGTGACGTTTGGGGCGTTAACAAAATATGATTGGATTCGCGTCGCTGGTTCGCTCATGGGCAGCCCGTGCTATCAAACGTTTTTCGATTTACAGCTGCAATTTGCTGAGCGAAAAGGGATGACGTTGCCGCTTTCGAATGAACAAATTGAAACGTTGCGCAACACGTTAATGACGTACGATTTATCGTTGCAGCCTGAAAAATTAAACGGTCGTCCGCTTTTCATTTGGCACGGAAAACAAGATGATGTCGTTCCGTTTGATTATACATATGCCTTTTATAAACAAATCGAGCCGTTCCATCAGCCCCTTATGATGCTTATCGATGAACAGGCGGGACATAAAGTGACGCGCGAGGCATTTTTACAAACGGTTCAATGGTTTGTCACACATTTATAAAAAAATGTGACACACATCACAAAGAAAAAAGAAGGAGGATGGTACAATCGAAGAAGAAGGAGGGATCGTGATGGTTATTCCAAAACAACATGGCGCTTGGGCGATGTTGCTTATTCCGTTTTTATTCGGGATCGATATCGGTCAAGCGACGTGGCTTCATTTGCCGCTTTTTATCGCATGGTTTTTTCTTTATTTAGCGACATATATATGGACGTTAATGATTAAAAAGCAAGCGAACGCTCATCATAAAAAATGGTTTGCGGTGTATATGTTGCTCGCGATGATGTTTGTTTCCATTCCCATTGCTTACAAGCCACCGCTCATGTATTTCGGTTTAGCCATGATTCCGTTTTTTTCCGTAAATATGTATTTTGCGAAAAAGAAAAAAGAGCGCTCGTTTACAAACGATGTCGCTGCAATCATAAACTTTTCGATCGGCGGGCTTGGAAGCTATTACGTAGGTACAGGGAACATCGATGAAAAAGCGTGGTTTTTATTTATTGCCTCTATGCTGTTTTTCATTGGAAGTACATTTTACGTAAAAACGATGATTCGCGAAAAAAATAACCTATGCTATAAGCGGGCATCATGGCTGTTCCATATCATCATTATTGTCGCATGTGTGGCAACGGGAAACGGTTGGCTTGCCCTTGCATATGTGCCAAGTGCCGTGCGAGCGATTTATTTTTATGGAAAAGTGATGTCGATTAAAAAAATAGGGATTTATGAAATTGTCAATGCTGTTTATTTTGCGCTTGTCATTATGATCGTTTATTAAGCCGACAAATGTGTCGGCTTATTTCATATTGCATATATCAATCGGACAGCTTTCACAGCGAATTTCATCTTTTAAAAATTGCACATCGTGAATCGTTATTTTTCCTTTCTCGACAGAAATGATGCCGAGTTCTTTTAATTCTTTTAACAGCCGGCTGACGACTTCGCGCGCGCTGCCGCAAAAATTGGCGAGCTCTTGATTGGTCATCGGCGTATTAATGAAAATGCCGTCTTCTGTTTCCACACCATAGCTGTTCGCTAAGCGAATAAGCGTTGAATAAAGCGCCCCTTTTTTTCCGTGCAAAATTAAATCGCGTATTTTCGTTTGCATTCGTTGCAATTGTAAATGAATCCATTGCATAAACTGTAACGAAAACGCATGATCCGTCAACAACTTTTCTTCAAGTTGCTGTTTGTGAATGACAGCTAACGTTCCTCTTTCCATCATTTTTGCACTTACCGTACAGACGCACGTCAATTGAAACGGAACGATCTCCCCGAACGCATCGCCTTGTTCACAAATGCGAAGCAATAGTTCGCGCCCTTCCTCCGTCGTTTTGCTTAATTGCACTTTTCCCGCACATACAACATATAGCTCGTTTGCCGCTTCTCCTTCGCGAAATATATATTCTCCTTTTTGCATATCAATCATATGGTGAGGAAGGGAAAGAAGATCGGATAAGGAGATCGGTTGAATTGTCATACACTAACCACCTTTTATTATTGTCTACTTCCATTAAAAAGAAAAATACATATTCGGTCAATAAATGAATGAGAAAAATGAAAAAATATTTAAATATACATTTGATTTTATTTTTATGCAGTATTATAATGATAACTAAATTTATAACAATATACAGAAAGTGGGGAGCTGTTTCATGAAAGTCTCCATTATTGGAGCGACAGGCTATGGGGGCATTGAGCTCATTCGCTTATTGCAACATCATCCGCATATGCGCGTCGCTTCTGTTCATTCATCTTCACAAGCAGGTGTTTTGCTGCAACATGTGTATCCGCATATTGGGGGGCGTTTCGTCTTGCGCGATATTCGAAGCGATGATATTGAAGGTGAGCTTGTGTTTTTAGCGACGCCACCTGGCGTATCGAGCGAATGGACGCCGAAATTGCTTGCGGCGGGACATAAAGTCATCGATTTATCTGGAGACTTTCGTTTGCGCGATGGAAACGTATATGCGAAGTGGTATAAAAAAGCGCCGCCGAACGAAGAAGTGCTCAAACAGGCGGTATACGGTTTAACGGAATGGAATCGCGAGCACATTGCAAACGCCAGTTTAGTCGCCAATCCCGGCTGCTATCCGACAGCGACGTTGCTCGGATTAGCGCCGCTTGTCATTCAAAAGTGGATCGTGCCGCATTCGGTTATCGTTGATGCAAAATCAGGTGTATCAGGTGCAGGACGTGGAGTGTCGCTTGGCGTTCATTTTGCGGAAACGAATGAAAACGTAAAAATATACAAAGTAAACACACATCAACATATTCCAGAAATTGAACAAATGTTACGTGATTGGAACGAACAAATGGGGCCGATGACGTTTAGCACGCATTTAATCCCGATGACGCGCGGCATTATGGCGACGATATATGCGGAAGCGGCATGCATCGTATCGCTTGATAGAATGATAGAGTTATATAAAGAAACGTATAAACATTGTCCGTTCGTGCGCGTTCGGGAAGCAGGTTCTTTCCCATGCACGAAAGATGTGTACGGTTCAAACTATTGCGATATAGGCATCGGTTACGATGAACGAACGAATCGCATCACAGTTGTAAGCGTGATCGACAACTTAGTGAAAGGCGCGGCGGGGCAAGCCGTTCAAAACGCCAATGTGATGCTTGGATTAGAGGAACAAACCGGACTCACATCGATGCCGATGTATCCGTAAATGGGGTGGAGAAGATGAAGTTGATCGAAGAAAAGGTGAAATATGTCGCGGATGGAACGATTGTCACGCCAAAAGGATTTCAAGCTGCTGGTGTGCATGCAGGGTTACGTTATACGAAAAAAGATTTAGGGGTAATCGTTTGTGACGTGCCGGCATCGTGTGCGGCCGTTTATACGCAAAACGTGTTTCAAGCCGCACCGCTTCAAGTGACGAAACAAAGCATTGCGGTAGAACAAAAGCTTCAAGCGGTCATTGTCAACAGCGCATATGCGAACGCATGTACAGGAGAACAAGGGTTAAAAGACGCATACGAAATGCGAAAGTTGTGCGCGGAGACGTTTGGTCTCCCAGAACATCTCGTTGCTGTTGCATCGACAGGGGTGATCGGTGAATGTTTACCGATGGAAAACATTCGTGCGAGCATTCCGAAATTGAAACCGACAGCCCAATTGGCTGGGGCGGTTGATTTTCAAACAGCGATTTTAACAACGGATCTCGTCATGAAAAAAACGTGTTATGAAACGGTCATAGACGGTCAAGTCGTGACGGTCGCCGGGGCGGCAAAAGGATCGGGAATGATTCATCCAAATATGGCGACGATGCTTGCTTTTATTACGACGGATGCAAACGTCCCATCAGACGTATTGCAAGATGCGCTTCGTTCCATTACGAACGTGTCGTTTAATCAAATTACGGTCGATGGGGAAACGTCAACGAACGATATGGTTATCGTCATGGCAAGCGGGTTAGCAGGCAACGAGCCGCTTTCCCCGCAACATCCAGATTGGGCAAACTTTTATGAAGCGCTCCGTCAAACGTGCGAACATTTAGCGAAACAAATTGCTCGCGATGGAGAAGGGGCAACGAAATTAATTGAAGCGCGCGTCAAAGGGGCGCGAACGGACGAAGAAGCAAGATGGGCAGCGAAACATATTGTCGGTTCCAACTTAGTGAAAACAGCGGTATACGGAGCGGACGCAAACTGGGGGCGCATTATTGGAGCGATTGGACATAGCGGAGCATTCATAAACCCGAATTGCGTAGACGTATGGATCAGTTCGATTCAAATGTTAAAACAAAGTCAACTGATGCCGTTTTCTGAAGAAGAAGCGAAAGCCGCTTTAATGGAAGACGTCGTCGTGATTACAGTCGATTTGCACGTCGGCAACGGGGAAGGCATTGCGTGGGGCTGTGATTTAACGTACGACTACATTAAAATTAATGCAAGTTATCGCACGTAAGGAGGGGATGGATGTGATTGTCATCAAATGCGGGGGCAGCGTGCTTCATGAGTTATCCCCATCATTTTTTACGAGCGTGCAACAATTGAGAAACAGCGGGCTTGATGTTGTCATCGTGCATGGTGGAGGACCAGATATTGGACAGTTGTTACATGCGCTCAACATTCCGTCTGAATTTGTAAACGGATTGCGAAAAACGACAAAAGACGTGTTAGACGTTGTTCAAATGGTGTTAAACGGAAAAGTGAACAAGACGCTCGTCTCGCTGTTACAAGTAAACGACATTCGCGCCGTCGGTTTGTCCGGTGTCGACGATCGCTTGTTACAAGCGAAACCAATTGACTTACAGACGCTCGGCTATGTAGGAGAAGTCGTACACGTTCATGTGAAGATTGTTCATGCGTTGTTGCGTCACGGATACGTGCCCGTCATTGCACCGATCGGAATGGATGAGCATGGCCAGACGTATAACATTAACGCAGATACAGCAGCGGCGGCGATTGCACAGGCGCTTTCAGCTGACAAACTCGTTTTTGTGACAGACGTCGCTGGCATTTTAAACGATGGAGAAGTTGTCAAAGAAGCAACAGCACATATGATTGAAGCGATGATTGCAGATGGAACGATTTCAGGAGGAATGATTCCGAAAGTGAAAGCGGCTCTTCAAGCGCTCAACTCCGTCAATGAAGTCGCTATTGTAAGCGGAAAAGTTCCGTTTTATAAAGAAGGAACGTGGCATGGAACGATGATGAAGAAAGAGGTGTACGTATGATTTTTCCAACGTATCAACGGTTTCCGATTACAGTTGCTAAAGCGGAAGGAACGAAACTCATCGCGACAGACGGAACACAATATCTCGACTTTGTTGCAGGCATTGCGGTATGTAATCTCGGTCATCGTCACCCCGCTGTGCAACAAGCGCTTGAGGCGCAGTTAAACGAAGTATGGCACGTGTCTAATTTGTTTCATCTTCCGCTTCAAGAAGAAGTCGCTTCTCTTCTTGTGCAACATTCCGTTGGCGATGCGGTGTTTTTTTGCAATAGCGGAGCGGAGGCGAACGAAGCAGCGATCAAGCTGGCGCGCAAACATACAGGACGGTCGAAAATCATTACGTGTGAACAGTCGTTTCACGGTCGAACGTTTGCGACGATGACAGCGACCGGGCAAGCGAAAATTCACGATGGATTCGGCCCGTTGTTGCCGACGTTTACGTATGTGCCGTTTAATGATATCGCTGCGTTAGAACGAGAAATGGATGAAACGGTGGCAGCTGTCATGGTCGAAGTCGTGCAAGGCGAAGGTGGTGTTGTCGTCGGAGAAAAGTCATTTTTGCAGGCAGCCGAACAGCTTTGCCAGACGTACGGTGCATTGCTCATTGTCGATGAAGTGCAAACAGGCATCGGAAGAACAGGAACATTGTTTGCTTATGAGCAGTTCGATATTTCTCCTGATATTATTACCGTCGCAAAAGGATTAGGAAGCGGTTTTCCGGTCGGGGCGATGATCGGAAAGAAACATGTCGTATCGGCGTTTAGCGTAGGAGTACACGGCTCAACGTTTGGCGGAAACGCTTTGGCGATGGCAGCAGCGAAAGCGACGCTTCAAATTGTAGCACAACCGTCATTTTTACGGGAAGCACAAGAAAAAGGAACATATTTTAAGCAGAGATTAGCCGAACAGTTAAAAGACGTTCAAATCGTGCAAGATGTGCGCGGTTTAGGGTTGATGATCGGCATTGTATGCAGTGAACCAGTTGCGAATATATTGCCCCATATTCATGAGCGTGGGCTTCTTGCTTTAGCAGCGGGACCGAATGTCATTCGTTTATTGCCACCGCTCATCGTGACGAAAGAAGAGCTTGACGAGGCGATAAATATATTACAAAAAGCGTTAACGTCATATGAACGCGACTTTTTATACGCATGAGTGAATAAAAATTCTTTTTGTTTAATAAACATTCGTTTGGGGTGTGAACATGGAGGCGTATTTACATTTACAAAACGGCAAAATGTTTGCCGGAAAACTGGAAACGGCATGGACGGGAGATATTGCGGGGGAAGTTGTTTTTTTTACAGGGATGACAGGGTATCAAGAAGTGTTAACAGATCCGTCGTATAAAAATCAAATCGTCGTATTTACGTATCCGCTTATTGGGAATTACGGGATTAACGAAGTCGATTTTGAAAGCAAACAGCCGCATGTAAAGGCGGTCATCGTTTATGAGGCGGAGGAGACAGGGTATCATTACGAAGCAAAGTACAGTTTGAAACAATATTTGCAAAAATGGAACGTTCCGCTTCTCACCCATGTCGATACGCGAGCGGTCGTAAAACAAATTCGTGAACATGGGGCGATGCCTGCTGTGATTTCAACGAGCCGGCAGGCGGCCGTGCAAGTGGAAGAACAAGCGCCCGTGCCGCTCGTGAGCACATCGGACATACAAACGTACGGAAACGGTCATATGCACGTTGTTTTGTTTGATTTCGGATATAAAAAGTCAATCGTTCATTCGCTAATGGCGTACGGATGTCGTGTGACGGTCGTTCCGTACAATACGACGTTACAAACGGTTGAACAACTTGAGCCAGACGGGGTGTTATTATCGAACGGACCGGGAGACCCGAAACAATTGTCCTACTATTTGCCAAATATTTTGGCGGTCATCGAACGGTATCCAACGCTTGCAATTTGCCTTGGGCATCAGCTCGTTTCGCTCGCTTACGGCGGGGATACGGAAAAATTGCCGTTCGGGCATCGCGGAGCAAATCAGCCGGTATATGATGCGAAAACGAAAAAAGTGTTTATGACTTCGCAAAACCACGGCTATGTTGTCAAGGCAGAAAGTTTAGCGCATACGCCGCTTTCCATTCGTTTTATTAACGTCAATGACGGTTCGGTGGAAGGTGTCGCCCATGAAACGAAGCCAATTTTATGTGTGCAGTATCATCCTGAGGCGCATCCTGGACCAAACGATACGCAATTTATTTTTGCTGAATTTGTTGACATGATGAAAGCAGCAAGAAAGGAGAAAGTATATGCCTAAAGATTCAACGCTTCGTTCGATTCTTGTGATCGGTTCAGGTCCGATCGTCATTGGGCAAGCGGCAGAGTTTGACTATTCGGGAACGCAAGGTTGCTTAGCATTAAAAGAAGAAGGATACCGCGTCATTTTAGCAAACAACAATCCAGCGACAATTATGACGGATGAAGTGCATGCGGATGCGGTATATTTTGAGCCGCTGACGGTAGAAAGCATGGAAAAAATTATCGCAAAAGAGCGACCCGATGGGCTATTAGCTACGCTTGGCGGACAGACTGGGTTGAACTTAGCTTTTGCTTTACATGAACAAGGTATTTTACAAAAGTATAACGTTCGCTTGCTCGGTACACCGATCGAATCCATTCAGCGCGGTGAAGACCGCGAAGCGTTTCGGGCGTTAATGTATGAATTAAATGAGCCAGTGCCAGAAAGCGAAATTGTGACGACTGTTGAAGAAGCGGTGCAATTTGCAAAACAAATCGGATTTCCGATTATCGTTCGCCCGGCATATACGCTCGGTGGAACAGGGGGCGGCATCGCACAGACGATGGAGGAGCTTGTTGACATTGTCACAAAAGGATTGCAGGAAAGTCCGATTACGCAATGTTTAGTTGAACGGAGCGTCGCGGGATTTAAAGAAATTGAGTATGAAGTGATGCGCGACCATACGAATACGTGCATTACGATTTGCAATATGGAAAATATTGATCCTGTCGGCATTCATACGGGCGATTCGATCGTCGTTGCTCCGTCGCAAACGTTGACAGATGTCGAATATCATATGTTGCGTTCAGCTGCCATTAAAATTATTTCGGCTCTTGGTGTTGTCGGGGGATGCAACATTCAATTTGCGCTCGATCCAAAAAGTAAAAAGTACTATTTGATTGAAGTCAATCCGCGCGTGAGCCGATCATCTGCCCTTGCATCAAAAGCGACAGGCTATCCGATCGCAAGAATGGCGGCAAAATTAGCGGTCGGTTATACGCTTGCAGAACTAGTGAATCCAGTGACAGGACATACGTATGCGAGCTTTGAGCCTGCACTCGACTATGTCGTCGTGAAATTTCCGCGCTTTCCGTTCGATAAATTTTCGTTTGCTGATCGTCGCCTCGGCACGCAAATGAAAGCGACAGGAGAAGTGATGGCGATCGATCGTAATTTTGAGCGAGCGTTGCAAAAGGCGCTTCATTCGCTTGAGTTAGATCATATCGGTTTATATTCACCAGCGCTTGCGAAACAGCCGACGAAGGCGTTAGTAGATATCGTCAAAGCGGGAGAAGATCGCCGCTTTTTCGCTATACTCGAGCTGCTTCGCCGCGGCATAGCGACAGAACAAATATACGAATGGACGAAAATGGACTTATATTTTTTAACTCGTTTTGCTCAGCTTATTGCGCTTGAACAACAAGCAAAAGAAACGACGCTTCATTCAATTGATGAACAAACGCTTCGCATGCTAAAAGAAAAAGGGTTTTCCGATGCGTATTTAGCGTATATATGGAACGTTGATGAAAAAGATGTGCGCCAAAAAAGAAAAGCATATGGCATTGTCCCTGCCTACAAAATGGTCGATACGTGCGCGGCCGAATTTTCAGCAGAAACGTCGTACTATTATTCGACATATTTTGGCGAAAGTGAAATACAAACGAGCGATCAGCCGAAAATGCTTATTCTCGGATCAGGTCCGATTCGCATCGGGCAAGGAGTTGAATTTGACTATAGCTCGGTTCATTGCGTATACGCTTTGCAACAAGCGGGATATGAAGCGATTTTAATGAACAATAATCCTGAAACAGTCAGCACCGACTTTACCGTTGCCGATCGTTTATATTTTGAGCCGCTCACGGTAGAAGATGTGTTAAATGTCGTGGAAGCGGAAAACGTCGAAGCGGTCATCGTGCAATTTGGTGGTCAAACGGCCATTAACTTAGCGAACAAGCTTGAATCGTACGGCGTGTCAATTATTGGCATGAATAGTGAGATTATTGACCAACTAGAAGATCGGGAACGTTTTTATGCACTCCTTCAGTCGCTTGACATTCCACATGTGAAAGGAACGACGGCAAACGACAAAGAGGAATTAATGGAAAAAGTGGAACGTATCGGTTATCCACTTTTGCTTCGTCCATCGTACGTCATTGGCGGACGTGGAATGCATATCGTTTATGATGAACAACAGCTTGCTTCACTTATACAACAAGAGATGGTGTATCCGGTGTTAATTGACGAATATGTACGCGCAAAAGAAGGAGAGCTTGATGCGATTTGTGACGGACATGATGTGTTCGTTCCGACAATTATTGAACATGTCGAAAAAACAGGCGTCCATTCTGGCGATAGTTATGCATTATTGCCTGCTCAATCGTTTACGGAAGAAGAAAAAGCGAAAATGATCGATTATACGAAGCGAATAACAAATAAGCTTCATTTCAAAGGGTTAATGAACGTGCAGTTTATTGTGCGAGATGGGGAAGTGTACGTCTTAGAAGTCAATCCGCGGGCAAGCCGCACCGTTCCGATCGTCAGTAAAGTGACAGGTGTGCCGATGGTTCAACTCGCGACAAACGTATTGCTTGGGAAATATTTGTCGGAAGACGTCAAACAATCGGTTTCTATCCCATATGTTGTCTTAAAGTATCCGGTGTTTTCCACATATAAGTTGCCGGGTGTCGATCCGCTTGTCGGTCCAGAAATGAAGTCGACAGGGGAAGGAATTAGCATTGCAAAAACAGTGCAAGAAGCGGCATATAAAGCGTTTTATCCATATATCGTAAAGAAAAAAGAAGCGTATGAAATATATGTCGATGCACCAGCTGAGGCGAAGGTGTTGGGCGAGCAAGCGAAACAACAAGGGCTAACGATTGTGACAGATGAGCCGTTCGAACGATGGGTCGAGAAAAAAGAAGCGCTTGCCTTTGTAAGCTTCATGCGCGATGAACAAAGTGCATGGCGAAGAAAACAGGCGCTCGCTCGACATGTGCTCGTATTGACGGAAGAAGAAACCGCGCGTTTGTTTGTCCAAGCGTGGTCGACAAAACATTTTTCCGTTTGTTCCATTCAAGATTGGTTAAAAAATTTACGTGAAGTGGTGAGAAAATGAACATGACAGCAACGATTCAGTTAAAAGGGAAAGATTTTTTAACGTTGGCGGACTATTCGAAGGAAGAAATCGAATATTTGCTTCATTTGGCGCTTGAATTAAAAGAGAAGCAACAAAGCGGCGAACGATACATGCCGCTAAGTGGCAAAACGCTCGCGATGATTTTTGAAAAGCCGTCAACGAGAACGCGCGTTTCATTTGAAGTTGGCATGGTTCAATTAGGCGGTCATGCACTTCATTTAAGCAGCCGCGATTTGCAAATCGGACGTGGAGAAACAATTGCAGATACGGCGCGCGTATTATCGGAATATGTCGATGCAATTATGATTCGCACGTTCGAGCATGAAAAAGTAGAGGAGCTTGCCCATTATGCAACGATTCCTGTCATTAATGGGTTGACTGATGACGATCATCCGTGTCAAGCGCTCGCTGATTTATTAACGATTTATGAAGTGAAAGGAAAACTTCAAGGGCTAAAGCTTGCCTACATCGGCGACGGAAACAATATGGCGCATGCGTTAATGCTTGCGGCGGCAAAAGTCGGCATGGATTGTGCGGTCGCTTCACCGAAAGGATATGAGCCGAAAGAAGCGGTTGTCAACGAAGCGAAAAACATCGCAAATGAAAGCGGTGCAACGATCGTTGTAACAAACGATCCGTATGAAGCGCTTGTCGATGCAGACGTTGTATACACAGATGTATGGGCAAGCATGGGGCAAGAGGCGGAAGCAATCGAACGGATGCACATCTTTGCACCGTTTCAAGTCAATGAAACGCTCGTCCAACAAGCAAAAAGCGATTTTATGTTTTTACATTGCTTGCCTGCTCACCGCGGTGAAGAAGTGACAGAAGGTGTGATTGATGGCGTGCATTCGTACATTTTCCAACAAGCTGGAAACCGTCTTCACGCACAAAAAGCATTGCTCGTTTCGTTGCTGTAGCATTTGGATATCGATCCGTTATTTCTCATCATCGTTTTGAAACAAAATGGACATATTATGAAATGATCAGAAGATGAGGAGGGATACGGATGGGACAAAGCCGACATTTTCGCCCCGGGCAAAAAGCGCCGAACAACGGGATATATATTGAAATAGGCGAGACAGGAGATCAAGTGAAAAATCCGAAAAAATTAAAACTAAAAGCAGGTGACCGTTTTCCAGAAACGTCGAATCATAATCGGATATGGACGTACTTTCCAAAACCGTAAGTGTGAGTAAAATATTTGTGGGTGACATTCAGGAATGATTCCCCGACGAGGGTTGCGAACTTTTGTTCGCGACGCTCGTCGGGGCCACCAAGCGAAGCGCGGTAGAAAAAAGCAAATGTCATGCAAAAAGGACTCTCTCCCTGCTATGATGGTGATGACCAACATCAATAAAACAGGAGGGAGAGAGTCCATGAAACATTTTACCACAGAATGGCCTTTATTAAAAGAGCTGGAGGAACAATTAGTCAGAACTCTTCAAAAGGTGTTCGCTGTCTTGTTGGCGGCCCTTTTGGAGG
>NZ_JXTH01000027.1 GCF_000836725.1 Anoxybacillus thermarum
TCCAAGCGGGTTGAACAGGCCAAACGGAAGGCAGGACGGTTGTGGGCAGATGTGGTGCGTCAGAATCTACCGTGTCTGCAGCGGTCATCCGGGACGCCGATCCATCAAGCGTTGTCGGCGCTTCGGGATTTTGGTTGGGTGTAAAAAAATGGAATACAATATCATCACTTCAAGATGAGGGATGAGAGTCCAAAAGCGCTTACGATATCAATTCCTGAAAATGGTTCGCTAACTAGTGATTGACAACACCCGTAGTGAACCGAAAAAATGTTCTCCACAAAGTCTTGACTGACTCCGTTCATAAACGAATGTTGACTTTTTTTACGAAAAATTATACAATTTCATTAAATTATATGAACATATATTCATATATTGAAAGAGGGGAGAACGAGTGGAAGAGTTATATGAGCCGTTAGATGAAGAAACGCTTTTCATCGTATCACAAACATTTAAAGCGTTAAGTGACCCGACACGTATTCGTATTTTACATTTACTTTCATCTGGTGAGTTTTCAGTAACGGAGATCGCAAATCGACTGTCGCTTCTACAATCGACCGTATCTCATCAGCTCCGTTTTTTAAAAAATTTACGCCTTGTGAAATATCGAAGAGAGGGCACGACGTTATATTATTCGCATGACGATGAGCACGTGTTGCACATTCTTGAACAAACGATACGTCATGCGCGCGAGCATTAGGAGGGAGTCAAGTGAAGGAGTATCAAGTGAAAGGGTTGACATGCGCAAATTGCGCGCGAGCATTAGAAGAACAAATTCAGTCACTTCCATATGGAGAAGGAGCGACGTTAAGTTACAGTAGCGGAAAATTACGTGTGAATGAACGCGTGAATTTAGAAAAAGTACGTGCGATTTTGGCGACAGATGGGGCATATATGGTAGAAGATGAGCTGCCACAAAGAAAACGAAATCCTCTTCTTTATCTCGTTGGCACATCTATTTTCCTTTTTGTCATGGCCTTTTTACTTGAACGATTTATCGGTAACGAAGTCGTCATAGTTTATATCATTGCGACAGCGCTCAGTGGATATAAAACGTTTATCAAAGGACTGAAAAACATCGTTCGTTTTCGTTTCAATATGGACACGTTAATGACAATTGCACTCATTGGAGCGTTTGGCATTGGGGAATGGAAGGAAGCGACGGTTGTTGCCATTTTATTTGGTATAAATGAGTATTTAGAAGGATTAGGCATGGAACGGGCGCGGCGATCGCTTGATATGTTGCTGAAACAAGTACCAAAAGAAGCGATTGTCATATGTGACGGACAAACGCGTGTCGTTTCGATTGATTCGTTACAAGTGGGAGATGTTGTGCTCGTTCGTCCCGGTGAAAAAATTCCATCAGACGGCGTTGTTATTCAAGGGAAAAGTTCTGTCAACGAAGCGGCGATTACAGGTGAATCGATGCCAATTGAAAAAGAAACAGGAATGAGTGTGTATGGCGGAAGTGTAAATAACGAAGGAATGTTACACGTTCAAATTACAAAACAATATAAAGATAGTTCTTTATCTAAAATATTACATCTCGTGCAAGAAGCACAAGAAACAAAAACACCGCTTGAATTGCTCATCCAACGTTTTGCCAAATACTATACTCCATTCATTATGGTTGTTGCGTTATTCGTGATGACGATTCCACCTTTATCGTTTGGGGTGCCTTGGCACGATGCCTTATATCAAGGTTTAGCTGTTTTAATTGTCGGTTGTCCGTGCGCCCTTATTTTATCCTCACCGATCGCATTGTTAGCTGGTATGACGCGCAACGCGAAAAAAGGAGTGTTAGTGAAAGGAGGCGTTCATTTAGAGACGCTTGGTCGTGTCCGTACGATTGCTTTTGATAAAACAGGGACAATTACAAAAGGGAAGCCTCATGTCACGGATGTCATTGCATATATTGACGAAAATGAACTTCTTCGTATTGCTGCATCGTTAGAAAGTGCGTCTTCCCATCCACTCGCACAAGCGATTGTCCAAAAAGCAAAACAACATGATATTTCATATAAACAACCCGAACAAATGGAGACGAGAACAGGAAGCGGAATAGAAGGGAAAATAGATGGAAAGCGCTATCGTATTGGAAATGAACGAATATTTGACCAACAAGATCTGTCCGAACAAATTCAAAAAGACGCGGAGAAGTTAAAAAGTGAAGGTAAGACGATCGTTTTTTTAGCGGATGAACAACATGTACTCGGCTTATTCGGTATTGCTGATGAAGTGCGCGAAGAGAGTAAAGCAGTGATAAAGCAACTGCATCGTATCGGTATTCGTCGCACAGTGATGCTAACAGGAGATCACGAAAAAACAGCGGAACAAGTAGCAAAGCAAGTAGGGGTGACAGATGTATTCGCGCAACTTGTTCCTGAACAGAAAGTAGAAAAAATAAAACAGTTAATGAAAGACGATATCGTAGCCATGGTAGGGGATGGAATGAATGATGCACCAGCGCTTGCTCATGCACATGTTGGAATTGCTATGGGGAAAGGGACAGATAGCGCAATCGAAACAGCGGATGTTGTTTTGATGCAAGATCATCTAGGGAAATTACCAGAAGCGATTGCGATCGCTCGACGAGTGAATCGCACGATTCGTTTAAATATTGCGGTAGCGCTCTCATTAAAAGCGGTGGCGCTACTATTAACCATTCCAGGCTGGCTAACGTTATGGATCGCCATTTTATCCGATATGGGTGCAACGATTTTTGTTAGTGTACTAAGCTTATTGATTTTATGGGAGAAGCGCACAAGGTGATATTGTGTGCTTTTCTAAAAAAAGGATATTATTCAGAAATATTAGAAACGTTGTTGATTTTTTCGCCGTTTTTAGTGAAAATGAAGATAGAATTTTAACAACAAAGAGGATGAATAAAATGATGCAAGCAATCGCTGTCATTGCCCCAAATGGAAAAATTTTAGGAGCAGATGAACATTTTTTTCAACATTTTTATCATCGTGAGGTTGATCGCGAGCTGTTAGAAAAGTTTATTCAAGAAGCTGAAAATGGGCGCACCGTTTCGTATGCCGTCGTAAAACAAAAGAATGGACAAAACGATGTATATGTACAAGCAACAGCTTTATATAACAAAGAAGGGCGCTTACAGGCAGTTGTTGCGACATATCAATACGAACCGTTTATGGATATGCGTCTGACTTCTTCGATCGCTTCACTTGCATCTGAATTTACGTTTATTTTATCAGCGGAAGGCGAGATTGCGTACGTTTCGCCGACGGCTCAACATGTGTTGAAATGCACGGAAGAAGTGTGTAGCCATGAATTATTTTCTTTTGTTCATCATGAAGACATACCGCTTTTGATGGAAAAGTTACATACGATTTATGCGACAAAAGAAAAAGAGACGACAATTGACTGTCGTTGGCGGACGCACGAAGGGCATTTTATATGGATTCATATGCATGCTCAACCTTTGTTGAACGAACAAAATGAAATTGAACACGTCATCGTTGTTGCAAGAGATATTACAAAGTGGAAATGTTGCGAGGAAGCGTTGGCGAAATTAAAGCATTTTGATTCGTTAACCGACATCCCGAATCGCTTTTATTTTGAATCGTATGTACAACATATGATTCAACAAAAGCGACCGTTTGCATTATGCTATATTGATTTTGACAAAATTAAATGGATTAACGATCGCTTTTCGTATCAAGCAGGAGACTTCTTTTTGCAAGAAGCTGTTCGTCGCATTCAGCAACATTTGCAACAAGAAGACTTTTTTGCTCGCATCGGTGGCGATGAGTTTGCAATCGTGCTACAAGATGTGAATAAAGAAACGATTGTTACGCGGATGGAACATTTGCTTCAATCGTTTGTAGAACCATTCCGATATAAAGAGCATGTTATTCAATCTAGCCTTTCTGTTGGGGTGACGTTTTTTCCGCAAGACGGTATGGATTTAGACACGCTGTTAAAACAAGCGGATCAAGCGCTCTGTTACGCAAAGGAGAGAGGGAAAGGTTATCATTTTTACCATCCTCAACAAAATCGAAAAACAATGATTGAACAAGAGCTACCGATTGCGTTGTTAAACAATCAATTTTATTTATGTTACCAACCGAAAGTGTCGCTAGATAATGAAGCGATTATGGGAGTTGAGGCGCTCATGCGCTGGACGCACCCAACGCTTGGAGCGATTTCACCACTAGAGTTTATTCCGATCGCAGAGAAAAATGGATTTATTTTTGAAATTACAACATGGGTGTTAAAAGAGGCATGCGAACAGGTGAAACAATGGCAACATCATTTTCCGACGTTAAAACTCGCGGTGAACTTATCACCATTTTTACTGAATCGAAAAGAATTTGTGATGCATGTAAAAAATATTTTGCAAGATACACAGTTTCCGCCAAACTATTTAATTTTAGAAATTACAGAAAGTGGACTAATGGAAAATATCGATACCGGGAGACATATTTTAACAGAGTTAAAACAAATCGGAATTCAAGTAGCAATTGACGATTTCGGTACCGGTTTTTCATCGCTTGCGTACATTCGTAACTTACCTGTTTCATTATTAAAAATTGATCGTTCATTCATTAGGGATATTACAGATAATTCAAAAGATGCGACGATTGTTGATACGATTATTCATTTAGCGAAGAGTTTAGATTTACAAGTACTTGCCGAAGGAGTAGAACGTGACGATCAAGTATCTTTGTTGCAAAAGATGGATTGTGATTTTGCGCAAGGGTTTTACTTTAGTCAATCGTTAGAAGCAGAAAAGTTACTACAATGGCTCGAACAACATAATCAATCGAAAGAGGCGCTTCATTAGTGCCTCTTTTCACGTTTTGTTCACATATATTTTCTTTTTTCTTCACAAATTTACATTAGTGTAGATGTATAAATGATACGAACAAGGAATGAATGTATATGCGTAGTTTATTTTTTTGGCTTATACTGATCGTTACACTGTTGTTTACAAAAAATGTATATGGACAAACAGTGGAAGGACATAAACAATTACAACAAGCCATTGATGAAGCGCATGCCGGCGATGTATTAGTCGTCAAAAGAGGGGTATATGAAGGTCCGATTATTATTCGTAAGCCGATTCATTTGATTGCCGAGCCCGGAGCGGTCGTTGATGGGGATGGAAGTGAATATGTCATAACGATTCGTGCGCCTCATGTTTATATAGAAGGGCTCACAATTCATAGAAGTGCGTACGGAAAAGGGGCGGGCGTGTTGATTAAAGAAAGTTCACATGTCACGTTGAAAAATGTCCATATTGAAGACGCACATTACGGTGTTTATGTAGAGAAAGGGATGAACATAAACATTGTAAATAATATCATTCGGGGTCGAGATGTTCACTTTGCTCAACGTGGCAACGGCATTCACTTATTGAAGACAAAACATGTCGTTGTAAGTCAAAATGATATTTCGCGTGTCCAAGATGGTTTGTATTTGGATGGAGCTGAACATACGACGATCGAGAAAAATAAAGTAACAAATGCGCGCTATGCGATTCATTTTATGTATGCTGAGGATGGAATAGCAAAAGAGAACGTGCTGACGGAAAATATTAATGGAATCATGATGATGATGTCAAAACGATTTACGATCGAACAAAATACGATTGCCAAACAATTAGACTACCGTGGATACGGAGCGCTCATTTATGACAGTGAACATGTTGTGATGCATAACAATACGTTGCTTTATAATAGCACAGCGTTATCATTACAAAACGGACGTCATTGTACTATAAAAGCAAATGAATTTATTGGAAATTATCGTGCTCTGCATAGTTTATATGAAAATGACAACACGATTGTTGTTGAAAATAAATTTTTAGGAAATATGGAAGATGCATTGATTCAAGGTGCGCCCATTGCATTTGATGATGGGGAAAAAGGGAACTATTGGGATACTTACCAGTTTTACGACCTGAACGATGATGGAATTGGGGATGCCCCGCATCGTATTCGTTCGATGTATAGTCGACTGTTACGACAATGGCCAAGCGTGCAATTTTATTTCCAAAGTCCTGCGCTAGCGCTTCTTGATACAACGGAGTCATTTTTTACACAAGCACAGGCGCAAGGAGAAGACCGTTTTCCACTTATGGAAATCGATTTCAATAAAAACGAAACAAACGAACGATCATGGAGACTATTGTTGTTTGGAAGCATCTTATTAGTAAGCAGTTTGTTTATGTTTGTATATGGAAGGAGAATGAAATATGAAAAAAATGGCTAGTCTTTTATTTGCATGCTTCCTTGTTGCATGTAGTGGAGAGAAAACGTATGAACCGGAAGACATTAATCCGGATATCGATGTATGCGTTGTTTGCAATATGAGTATCGTAGCGGAGCAGTATGCAACGGAAGCGATTTTAAAAGATGGAACGGTGCATAAATTTGACGATATTGGTTGCATGATTGAGTGGATGCGTAAGCAAAACAACGATGACATAGCTAAACTATATGTTCGCGATGTAACAAATGGTGAATGGGTTGAGCTCGAGAAAGCGGTTTATGCTTATCATCCAAATTATTGGACGCCGATGAACTACGGTGTTGTTTCATTTGTCAATGAGAAACATGCGAAAGCGTACATGGAACAAGAAGGGGAAGGACAGTTATGGACGTATGAGCAACTAAAACAACATCGGTGGGGATTTGAACGATGAATACAGCGATGAAGTACCAATGGATGATGATGATTCGTAGCAAATGGCTCATGAGCTTTGCGATTTTATTTGCGATTTTATCATCAACCGTAATTGCGAGTAGCGGACACGAGACAGCGGGGGTATTTACACGCTCGACGGCAGCTTTATTAAACTTGTCTCTTTTACTTGTTCCACTTGTCTCCTTATTAGCAGGTAGTTTGTTTATTGCAGGAGAGAAAGAAGACGGTCGGTTATCGCTTATATTAACATATCCGATCTCCCCTCGTTCGTTAACGTTCGGATTATATGCCGGTAGTTGTATATCATTATGGACGGTGATTGCTTTCGGATATGGAAGTGCA
This sequence comes from Anoxybacillus thermarum, assembly GCF_000836725.1. Taxonomy (GTDB): domain Bacteria; phylum Bacillota; class Bacilli; order Bacillales; family Anoxybacillaceae; genus Anoxybacillus; species Anoxybacillus thermarum. Next base: position 7,015 of record NZ_JXTH01000027.1, read on the forward strand.
AGTGTTGTCCTTTTTACAACAGGGGGAACGTGGTCGACATTTTTTTTCCTTTCGTTTGCATTAACGATCGCATTAACGAGCATTTTTTTAGCGATCGCTTTATTCATTGGACTTGTTGCCTCTAATCGTTTACAAGCACTCGGTGTCAGCTTGTTTATTTGGGCGTTTTTCGTTTTATTTTATGAATTTCTGACATTAGCATTATTATCGCTTGTGCCAAAACAGTTTACCATCTTACTATTCGGGTTATCTGTTATTTGTAATCCAGTTGAACTGATGCGTGTTTGGACGATAACGGCGATGAAAAGTAGCGCTCTATTTGGCCCACAGCTATATGAATGGTCGAAATGGGCAGAAAGCACAAGTGGACAACTGTCATTCGTGGCGATCGCATGCGTATGGATGATTGTGCCATTATTTTTAGCGAACGTATGGATGAAACGAGGGAAACGTCATGCTTGAGGTGAGACAATTAACAAAAATATACAATGAACAAAACAAAGTAGAAAACATTTCATTTTCTGTTCAGCCAGGACAATGTTTGGCGTTATGCGGTGGTAACGGTGCCGGGAAAAGTACAATTATTAAAATGTTAATTGGACAGCTCACTCCAACAAAAGGAGACATATGTGTAAACGGAAAACAAGTAAAAAAAGATGAGAAAAAATGGTTTTCCTTTATGCCCGATCATTTGCAATTTCCTCCGCTTTTAACGGGTTACGAAGTGTTATCTTTGTTTGGACGATGGCAAGGAGCAACAGCTGAGCGCGTCGAACAATGTTTACAGCTTGTTGGGTTGACGAACGATCAACATAAGCAAGTAAAGACATATTCAAAAGGAATGCAACAACGCCTTGCCTTTGCGCAAGCGCTTTTAGCGGACGCGCCATTGCTTATTTTAGACGAGCCAACAAACGGTTTAGATCCGTATTGGGTATGGGAATTTAAACGACTCATTCAAATTGAAAAAGAAAAGGGAAAAGCTATTCTTTTTTCGACACATATGTTGTCGATCGTAGAAGAAATTGCAGATGCTGTTGCGTTTATTCATCAAGGACAAATGCTCGTATATGATTCGGTTCCTACACTTTGTCAAGATGGGCGATCATTAGAGTCTATATTTTTTGCACAACTCTCAAAACATATGGCATACTGAAAAAGTAAGCGAACATAGCTTACTTTTTTTCGTTTGGAGGGGGAATGTAACATGTTAAAATTATACGTCATTCGTCATGCAGAAACAGAGTGGAATATTGAACAACGCATGCAAGGATGGAAAGATTCATCTTTAACTGAAACAGGAAGAAAACATGCGGCACTTTTGCAGGAACGCTTACGTACAGTCCCGTTTACGGCTCTGTATTGTAGCCCGAGCGATCGAACAAGAGAAACGGCTCAAATTGTTTTAGGACAACGTGACGTACCAATGTATTTCGATGAACGATTACGTGAAATTCATTTAGGCCATTGGGAAGGAAAAACGATTGCTGAAATTGCTCAAATAGATGAACGAAATCATCATCATTTTTATTATGAACCACATGCATACAATCCGATTGTTGGAGAAACGTTTCTTGATGTGCAACGGCGAGCTGTCGCTGCCATTCAGCATATTGCCGATACTCATTCAGAAGGTCATGTTCTCGTCGTTACACATGGCGTCGTTATTCGTACGCTTCTTGTATATTGGAAACAGCAAACGCTCGCACAGTTATGGGAAAATAGTCGCGTATATGGTACGAGTGTGACGATCGTTTCGTTCAATGGGGAAAAGTGGGTTTTGGAATGTGAGTCAAATATTTCGCACCTTGAAGGTGAGATGATACGAGGATGAAAAAACGGTTTGTTCTTTTTGTATTCATTGTTCTTATTCACGGTTGTGTACAGCAAAATAAAGGAACGACGTTTGTTACGACAGTACAATACGTTGTTGATGGTGATACAGTCAAAATAAAAAAAAATGGAGAGATTGTCACCGTTCGTCTATTAAACATTGACACGCCAGAAACGTATCGCGAAAAACAGGCGTATGGTGAAGAAGCAAAACAATTGGCTAAAGACGTTCTTCTTCACAAAAAAGTGACGGTCGAATTAAGTGCGAAAGAACAACCGTATGATCGCTACGGTCGATTGCTTGCGTACATATGGTTGGAGGATGGAACTTTGTATCAAGAAAAAATTGTACAAGAAGGGCTGGCACGTGTTGCTTATGTGTTTGAGCCGGATACAAAATATGCAAAAAAATTGTATAAAGCACAAGAGGAAGCAAAAAAAGCGAAAAAGCGCATTTGGAGTGTGGATGGATACGTAACAGATGAAGGATTTAATATGAGTGTATGGTTAGATCAAGCTTCGTAAATGAGAAAAGGGCTGGATGAAACAGCCCTTTTAATGTGCTAACATGGCTTGCATATCTTCTTCTACATCGCCGATAAGTTTGAGACCGAACATATCCTGTAGGACGCGTAACACACCTTCTGAAATGAAGTGTGGTGCTTTCGGTCCAATTCGAATGTCTTGAATGCCTAAACTAAACAATCCGAGTAAGATGGCAACCGCTTTTTGTTCAAACCATGAAAGGACGATGCTAACAGGCAGTTCATTCACTTCACAGCCAAACGCTTCTGCAAGAGCCATCGCAATTTTTACTGTTGAAATCGAGTTATTGCATTGTCCTAAGTCAATATATCGCGGAATGTTTGTACTAGGAACAACACCATAATCCACATCGTTAAAGCGGAATTTTCCACAAGATGTCGTTAAAATGACTGTGTTTTCTGGTAAAGATGTTGCTAATGATCGATAATATTCGCCACCTTTTCCAGGGGCGTCACACCCTGCAATGACGAAAAAGCGTTGAATTTTTCCTTCCTTTACAGCTTGAATAATTTCAGGCGCAATTTGAATGACTGTTTCGTGATGGAAACCGGTCACTAATGTTTCTTCTGATTCGATATTTGCTTCCGGAAGTTGTAATGCTTTTTCAATTAACGGTGTGAAATCGTCATTTTCAATTTTTTGTACATGTTCTAATCCTGCCACATCGTACGAAAACATGCGATCAGCGTACGAACCTTTAATTGGCATGACACAGTTTGTTGTCGCTAAAATGGCGCCAGGAAACTTTTCAAATAAGCGACGTTGATCATACCACGCTTTTCCGACATTTCCTTTTAGATGTTTGTATTTTTTTAATTGTGGGTAGCCGTGTGCTGGAAGCATTTCTGAGTGTGTATAAATATTAATTCCTTTTCCTTCTGTTTGCTTTAATAGCTGTTCGAGAGCAAATAAATTATGTCCTGTTACGAGAATACATTTTCCTTCAATTTTATTTTGTGTGACTCGGACAGGCTGAGGAATGCCAAGCCGTTCTGTATGTGCCCGATCAAGTAGTTCCATGACTCGAATAGCAGCTCTACCGACTTTCATTGCCATATCTAAATGCTCTTGTACGTTAAAGTTAGAATTTGTTAACGTCATATATAACGCTTCGTGTGTTGTTGTGTCGACGAATGGATCTGTATATCCGAGTTGATGAGCATGCGTGCGATATGCCGCAATTCCTTTTAACGCAAACACAATAGTATCTTGCAAGCTAGCAATCGTTTCATCCTTTCCGCAAACGCCGACAACTGTACATCCCCCTGTTGGTGTTTGTTCACATTGATGACAAAACATTATAACCCCTCCTCTTCTTATTGACACTTTAACAATAGGGGAAAATATGTGTGACGTAAGTGATACATATCACACTTCTATACAAAAATGTGAACGAAAATTGACAATGTGCTATATTGAATAATGAGAAAAAATATATTAAAATGAAAAAAAAAATGAAATGAATCACACTACTAGGGGTGCCGGATGGCGATGGCTGAGAGGAAAACGCGCAATCAGTTTTCCAACCCTTTGAACCTGATCTGGTTTGTACCAGCGGAGGGAAGTAGGCTATGTTTTGTCAATGTAAACTAGTCGATTCTTTCCGACTAGTTTTTATTTTTTATAGGGGGGAATGAACGATGAACGTTGGACAATGGTTAACGCGTGTGAGAAAGGAGTCACCACTTGTACATAATATGACAAATGTGGTGGTGACCAATTTTGTTGCTAACGGTTTACTTGCGATAGGCGCATCTCCGGTCATGGCGTATGCTAAAGAAGAAGTAGCTGATATGGTGCGCTTGGCACGTGCGCTTGTATTGAATATCGGCACATTAAATGAAACAGACGTGGAAGCAATGTTGATCGCTGGAAAAGCGGCAAATGAAACAAACATTCCTGTTGTTTTTGATCCCGTTGGGGCGGGAGCGACAGCGTATCGCACAGAAACAGCAAGACGTATATTGCATGAAGTAAACATTTCTATTTTGCGCGGAAATGCATCAGAAATCGCAAGCGTTGCTGGAGAACAAGTCCGTACAAAAGGAGTAGACGCAGGGGACGTTCAAGGTGATCTCGTGCACGTCGCTAAAAAAGTAGCACGTATGTTTCACTGTGTAGTCGTTGTAACCGGGAAAAATGATATAGTGACAGATGGAGAACACGTAACGATCGTTTCAAACGGCGATGCGATGTTGACGAAAGTAACGGGAACAGGTTGTTTATTAAGTGCGGTATTAGGCGCATTTGCTAGTGTAGGAGAAAACATCTTAGAATCGTCTGTCGCTGCTCTCGCTTATTACGGTGTAGCAGCTGAAAAAGCAGCCAAACAAGCGCAAGCACCTGGTTCTTTTCAGCTTGCATTTCTGAATGCTTTATACGAAACGAGCGCAGAAGAAGTAGATGAATACGCGCACATTCGAGGGGAATAAAATGATGAAACAAAAACTATCTTTATATTTTGTGATGGGGAGTGTCGATTGTACGAAAGACCCACTCGCCGTGCTTGATGAAGCGATCGAAGGCGGCATCACGATGTTTCAGTTTCGGGAGAAAGGAAAAGGGGCACTGACAGGAGTTGAAAAATATCGTTTAGCTGAGAAATTGTTTGAGCGATGTCTTGCTCACAACATTCCTTTTATTGTAAATGATGATGTTGATTTAGCGCTTGCCTTACAGGCAGATGGGGTTCATGTCGGACAAGAGGACGAGGCAGCTGAACGTGTGCGTGATCGAATAGGGGATCGCTATTTAGGGGTATCTGTGCACAATTTAAATGAAGTGAAACAGGCGCTTTCTGCTCGTGCCGATTATGTCGGATTAGGTCCGATTTTCCCGACCGTTTCAAAAAAAGATGCAAAACAAGCATGTGGTTTGGCGATGATCGAGCACATTCGCGCGCATGAAAAACACGTTCCGATTGTGGCAATCGGTGGGATTACACAACAAACAGCAAAACAAGTTATTGAAGCGGGGGCAGACGGAATCGCTGTCATTTCGGCCATTTGCCGTGCTGAACAAATTCGGGAACAAACAAAGCGGCTATATGAGATCGTGATGTGTGCAAAACAAAAAGGCGGCAGTTAATGTCGTCTTTTATATTTTTAATGCAGGATTTTATTTATATCCGTCGAAAGAGAAAAACGAACATATGAAAGAGGGAGATGGGAAAAATGGAACATATCGTATTGTCATATGAAGAGCGAGTCGCAACAATCGAATTGAATCGTCCGGATGCGTTGAACGCTTTAAACGAGCAAATGTTAGCGGAGTTGCTACAAGCGTTAAAAGAAGTGGAAAAAAGCGGGGCGGATATTGTCGTCATTCGTGGACGAGGAAAGGGATTTTGTGCAGGGGGAGACATTAAAACGATGTTGCAGTCAACGAATGAACATTCATTCATAGAAGTGATGGAAACGATTAAACAAATTGCTCTCACACTGCATCAATTGCCGAAGCTAACGATCAGTTATGTGCATGGTGCTGTTGCAGGATTGGGACTTAGCTTAGCGCTCGCTTGCGACTATGTGGTTGCAAATGAGCAAGCACGTGTTGCAATGAATTTTATCGGCATTGGATTAATTCCAGACGGCGGAGGCCATTTCTTTTTAAAACGGAAAATTGGAGAAGTAAAATCAAAACAAGTGATATGGGAAGGAAAAGTAATGAGTGCACAAGAGGCATATGAAGTGGGACTCATTGATGAAATTGGCGATGAACAGACGATTCAACAAAAAGTGGATGAGTGGTTAGCGAAACCGATTGTTGCGATGATCGCAACGAAGCAGTTGTACGCTTATTTAAGCGAAGAACAATTGTTGAACACGTTGCAAATGGAAACAGCATATCAAGCAGAAATGCGTAAAACAGAAGATCATGCAGAAGGCATTCGTGCTTTTTTAGAAAAGCGTCGTCCCCATTTTCGTGGAAAATAAAAAATTTGTAAAACTTTCATCTTTACGCTAGCCTTTTCGGACTTGTGACGTGTATAAATAAAATATAAAAAACATAACGAAAAGGGCGCCGGAAGATGAAAGTAGTAGTTATTGATGATTATAGACCGACATTGGAAATGATTGAAGCGATGCTTGAACATATCGAAAATATTTCAATTTATCCATTTGAAGATGCAGATGAGGCATACGCATATATGTTATCGCAACAGGTAGATGTCATTTTAATGGACATTTGTATGCCGAAAATGGACGGGATTGAATGGTGTCAGCGCTTTAAGCAGCATGAGCAATTGCAGCACGTTCCTGTATTAATGGTCACTGGTTATGATGATGAACAAAAATTGGAGGAAGCGTTTGCAGCGGGGGCATTTGACTACATTCGTAAGCCGTTCACCATGGTCGAACTGATTGCTCGTGTTCAATTGGCGTATCGCCAAAAAGAAACGATGGATCAACTGAAGCGAACGAACGAAGCATATATGGAAAGCTATCGGCATATGTGGGCGATGCAAAAAAAGATGAACGAAGACTTACACTTAGCTCGGCTTGTTCAAGAAGGTTTGCTCCCTGAACGAATGAATAATGAACATATTCATTTTGTTGGGACGTATATTCCGTCCTCACAACTGTCTGGTGATTTATATTTTTGGCAGCAAGTTCGCCCCTATATGTATGCTTTTATCGTGATTGATGTTATGGGTCATGGCGTTGCATCCGCGCTCGTTGCTATGTCGATTCGTTCGCTATTACACGGATTAATGACGAAAGTGACTGAACCGCTTGCTGTTGTACATGAATTAAATCGACATGCTTTTCAATTGTTTGGAAAGGAAACGAAATATTACTTTACAGCTTTTTATGGAACGATTGATGTGAAAACAAAAGTGATAGAATATGTCAATGCAGGACATCCTTCAGCAATATTCATGACCAATCAAAAAATCATGTTTCTAAAAGAAGGGGGCATTCCAATTGGTATTGTACCAAATGCCCCATATAAAAAAGGAACGATTTCTTTTCAACATGAAGCGTACCTTATTCTCTACACAGATGGGCTAACCGAAGTGTTAGGTGATGACTGTGCTAGGCAACTTGTGCATACAATCCAAACAGCTCATTCGTTTGATCAAATGGTAGAAAAGATCAATGAACACGCAAAACATACGAAAGGAAATGACGATATTACGTTTGTTTCCATTCATGTAAAATAGCGATCTGTTCACAGATCGCTATTTTACATCTACCATTTGATCCAATTGACAAATTGATAATATATTCTTAATAGGTGCTGAAACACCGATCATTTCAATGTGCATTCGATCTTTCAACGGATACAACCAGCTAATAAGTAACCGAACGCCAGAGCTATCAATAAATCGAACAGCAGATAAGTCAATTTGTAAATGAGATGTGTCCCACGGCTGTGATTGAATCATTTCTTCCATGATACGTGATGTTTCAAAGTTAATATCTTGCTGAAACGAGACAACGATTTTATCATCATATGTTACAATGTCAATCATATTTCTCCCCCTTTTTTCGTGCAATCATAACGATTGCACGCTTTCCTTTTTCGTCAAATGAAAAATGTGTGGCGAGTTGTTGAATAAGAAAAAGTCCGCGTCCCCCTTGATTAGTCAAATCAGGAGGGCGAACATTTAGTTGTTTCTCCCATTCAAAACCTTCGCCCAGATCGATCACTTCGATGACGACCGTTTCATCTGACCAGCTGATGTATACGTTAGCGCATTTTTTCGTTGAGTGACGAATGACATTTGACACAAGTTCCCATAATACAAGCTGTACTGTATATTTTTGCATGTCGTCTAGCTGAATACAACGATCTAATTCCTCGAGCATCGCTGAGATCATCATGCTATAATTTGTTTCATTTAGTTGAGCTTGAATCATTGTTTTTTAACTGAATCAAAAGTTGTTGAATATACGGATGTTTATAATCCCCTTGATGCTCGAGGCGGTACAATTGACTCCATAAAGAATTATATGTTGAACGAAAAGAAATAGGGATATGTTCTCCAAATGAACGTTGTAAATGCATAAGACGAAACTTGGCATAATTTCGTGATAGTATGTCGTTTGGAAGAAGTCCCATATCGATCCGCACAAGTTGTTCATTTGCTTCGTGAAGCAATGTTTCTGCCATTTCATCTATATGTGCAAACGTTCGTTGCTCGTATTTCAGCCGTGGGTGTTTCATCGTCATCTTTCCTCCGTTTAACCATTACGAATTAAATTTTTCCGTCAACTCTTGATTTAAATCATTCAACTGCTCGGCCATTTCAGCAATTTGTGATGCAGCTGATGAAATTTCATCAAACATTTGATGAAACTGTGAAATGAGAGAAGTAAACTGATCAATTTTTTTGCTTGTCGATTTCACATCGGCGACGGACTGATCGAAAATATGAATAATGCTTTCGTTTGCCTGACGGAATGCGCGCGTTTCCTCGACAATTTGTTGAAACGCATGTTCAAACTTTCGAATCGTTTGTTGCACGACATCGATGTGGTTTTGAATGTAATCAAGTGATTGTTCGGTCTGTGTTGCAAGTTTTCGCACTTCATTTGCGACGACCGCAAATCCTTTTCCGTGTTCCCCAGCACGCGCTGCTTCAATATTTGCATTTAACGATAAAATGTTTGTTTGATTTGAAATGCTGCGAATCGCATTAACGATTTCTCCGATTTTTCGCGAGCTATCTGTCAGTTCATTCGTCAACGACTTTGTGCCTTCAATTAGTTTCGCGACACCATCTAATTTCGTTAATGTTTGCTTTACATCATCTTTTCCTTTTTCAACACGTTCCGTCGTTTGAACAGACTGATGCTGGATGTTTGTCATTTCATTTAACATATCTTGGACGTTTTTTTGTACTTCAAAAATAGAAGCGGTCGTTTCTTCCGCGCTTGATGCAAGCGTTGTAGACGATTCTGTTAACCGATGTTGCAATTCTGCAATTTCGTTTAATTTCATCATAGACGATGTATACGATTCAATATACGTTTCAATCGCAATTTGCATATCAAAAGAACAAAGCTTGTTGAACGAACGATATACGGCTGTTGCCTCCATCGGAGGTAACTCCTCCATGAGTATGCGAAGGACTTCATTTTGAATAATTGCATAAGCGCCTAAATACCATTCAGGAAATAATCCGATGCGGTTATGGACGTTACCGATCACTTTTCGGCGGATCACGTACTGTTCGCCAATTTCTCCGGATACCATATCCATTAAATAAGCGCGCAACGTTTGTTTTAAGCGATCGATCGTGGAATGATTGTCAATAATGCGCTTTAAATGAGGCATTTGTCCAACTTGATCGTAAAACGCATCCACGATTCGCTCTACATGTTTAGCAAAAAGTGGACGAATTGACGCAAGTCGCTGTACATCTTCCTCGGTTAGCGCGACGAAAGTGACTTGCTGTTTGCGATCGCTTGAAAGAAGTTGGCGGTAATATGTTGCAACATGTGAAGGTGCAGAAAGATGGGAAGTTGCATCTTCTTTTTCTTTTTGATGCTTTTTGCGGAACAGTTGAATCGCCCCAGATTCGTTAAAAAGGGCATGAAATGGACATTTTGACATCGTATTCCCTCCATTATTTATAAAAATCCCCTAGAATATTATATCATGTGCCACAAAAATAAGAAGGAAAATTTTTATTTTATTTCCGAGGGAAGCGCAAAAAATGACAAAGTTTTCCCTTCTTGTCGAATGAAAAAGAATGAAGTAGAATGTACATTTGTGAACAATATAAACCATGGAGAGAGAAGCGATGAGCAAAAAAATTTTATATTTATTTTTTGTTTTAATCGGAGCTACAGTCGTTATTTTTGCGAATATGAAACATAACATTTATACGTTCATGTAAAATAGGTATTTCCATTAGTACATGTATCCCCCTTCCTACATACGCTAGAAGTGTAACAAACTTTAATGCGAAAGGGGTTATGAAATATGCATTGTCGTCCAAATATGATGCCGGCGATCGTTCATCCAACAAAATGTTGTACACAACATCAAATGCAAACAACGATTGTGCCGCACATTCATCCGTCGCATACGACATATGTGAATCACCATATGTTCCAGCATCAGCATTATTTTCCGCATACACAATCTGTTGTGAACGATGTATCGCACCAACATGTTGTTTGTCCAGGTCCTGTTCCGTTTCCACGACCATTTTAACCGAAGGCAATTCGCCTTCGGTTTTTTGTCGAAAAAAAGACGAAGTTTGTGAAAATGAGAAATTGACAACGACAGCTTTTTTTGAAAGAATAGGTGTAGACATGGATAATTGAGGTGAGCAAACGTGCTTTCAGATCGCATCAACTTAACAGCAAAAGACATTCTTGAAAAAGAGTTTAAAATAAGCATGCGTGGATATAATCAAGATGAAGTGGATCGCTTTCTTGATTTAGTTATTAAAGACTATGAAACATTTCATCAAATGATTGAACAATTACAACAAGAAAATACACGTCTAAAAAGCCAATTGCAGGAGGCGCAAAAACGTCAGCCATCTCAATCAGGAACGACGAATTTTGATATTTTACAACGTCTTTCTAATTTAGAAAAACATGTTTTTGGCAACAAACTTTACGAATAAATGATCCAACCTTTTCTATTGATTTGGCTTATCGTTTCGGATATACTAACATATGCTTACATGAATCATGTTCGGGTAATCGCTGCGATGTGTATGCATCGTAGAGGAAAGTCCATGCTCGCACGGTGCTGAGATGCCCGTAGTGTTCGTGCCTAGCGAATGCATAAGCTAGGGCAGTCTGGCGATCAGCTGGGCTGACGGCGGGGAAAGAGCCTACGTCCGTAACGGATATGGCTCGATTACCTTTAAAGTGCCACAGTGACGTAGTCTTGCTGGAAACGGCAAGAGTGGAACGCGGTAAACCCCACGAGCGAGAAACCCAAATGATGGTAGGGGCACCTTCTCGAAGGAAATGAACGGAGAGAAGGACAGGCGTAAGCCTGTAGATAGATGATTACCGCCGAAGTACGAGGCGCAAGCCGTTTGCAGTACGACGGAACAGAACATGGCTTACAGAACATGGTTCATGGCATGACTCTCCTGCACAACGTCAGGGGAGTTTTTGTTTTTCGGGGAAATATGAGGGGAGAGTCTGATGTGAACAAAAAGTTGTCATCTTTGTTTGAAACAGATACATTTTTATCTATTGCCCATACCTTCATTCAAGAGGCAGATGAAGGAATGATTGTGACGGATGGGCAAGGGCGTATTTTATTAGCAAATCCCGCCTTTGAAACAGTGACGGGTTATACACAAGAAGAGGTGTTAGGGAAAAAACCGAACATTCTCCGTTCCGGTTTACATGATCAGAAGTTTTATGAAAACATGTGGGAAACGTTGCACGATCATGGAGTTTGGAAAGGGGAAATTTGGAATAAACGAAAAAACGGCGAACTGTTTGTCGAATGGCTGACGATTAAAGCCGTTTACGATGCTGCTGGAGTCCCAACGCATTATGTTGCGATTTTTTCAGATGTGACGCAGCATAAACGAACGATGGAACAATTAGCGCGGTTATCAAATTATGATGTATTAACAAACGTTCCAAATCGCCAATTATTTGCGAAACGTCTGCAACATTTACTTGATGTAGCTCGGCGTTACAAACAGCAATTAGCCATTTTGTTTTTCGATTTAGATCGATTTAAGTATATTAATGATGAACTCGGTCATTATAGCGGAGACATACTATTGAAAAAAGTGGCTAATCGTTTAAAAAAGTTACTGCGCACGAAAGATACGCTTGCACGTATTGGGGGGGACGAATTTGTCGTCATTTTGCCTAAACTAAAAGATGTGCAAGAAGCAATAACAATCGCAGAACAAATGATTGAGGCGCTTCAAGCTCCATTTATGCTGAATGGAAAAGACGTATACATTTCAGCAAGCATTGGGATCAGCATGTACCCAAACGATGGGGATGATGGAGAGACGTTGTTGCGCCGAGCGGATCGCGCGATGCAACAGGCGAAAGAAAGCGGGCGAAATCGTTTTGAATTATATACGGCTAAATTGGATTATCAAAGCGAAGTTGTGACGTTAGAAAATTATTTACGAAAAGCGCTGGAACGAAATGAGTTATTCATTTGTTATCAGCCAGTCGTGAATATGAAAACGAAAAAAATTGAAGCGCTTGAGGCGTTAATACGTTGGAAGCAACCAGACATCGGGTTCGTCTCGCCAGCGCAATTTATTCCATTAGCAGAAGAAACGGGGCTGATCGTTCCAATCACGAAATGGCTATTAAAACAAGCGTGCATACATATAAAAGCGATCCACCAATTCGCCCCGCATATGAAGATAGCGATAAATATTTCTGCTGTACATTTCCAACAAGACGATTTTGTCGAGCAATTATCGGCGATTGCGAAAAAAAACGATGTGCATCCACGCTTTTTTAAATTAGAACTGACGGAAAGTACGATTATGCCAAACGCTGAAGAGTCTGTTCAAAAACTCGTACAGCTTAAACAATGCGGCTTTAAACTAGCCATTGATGACTTTGGGACAGGTTTTTCTTCATTAAGTTATTTGCATCGCTTTCCAATCGACATTTTAAAAATTGATCAATCGTTTATTCGTCGCCTATCTTTATATAGCGATGATGCAACGATCGTATCAACGATTATTATGATGGCGCATCATTTACATTTGTCTGTTGTCGCGGAAGGGGTCGAGACGGGGCAACAATATGAGTTTTTAACCCAACAGCAATGTGATATGGCACAAGGATATTACATCGCTAAACCGATGCAAATAGATGAAGTGCAACGATTTATTCAGGAATGGGATGCTATACATGAATGAAAGGTGAAAACATATGGGACAAATAACATTCATTGCTACTGCGGCGATGGGGCTTGAATCGATCGTTGCAGATGAAGTGCGCGCGCTCGGCTATGACTGTGAAGTGGAAAATGGGAAAGTGACATTTGTTGCAGATGAGCGAGCGATTTGTCGCACGAACTTATGGCTTCGCACAGCCGATCGTGTAAAAATCAAAGTAGGCGAATTTCCGGCGACAACGTTTGATGAGTTGTTTGAACAAACAAAAGCGTTACCATGGGCGCAATTTTTGCCGATTGATGCCCAATTCCCTGTTGTCGGAAAATCCGTCAAATCAAAATTGTTTAGCGTATCCGATTGTCAAGCAATCGTAAAAAAAGCGATTGTTGAACATTTAAAACAACATTATCGCATTTCTTGGTTTGAGGAAACAGGTGCATTATTTCGTATTGAAGTAGCTTTACATAAAGATATCGCTACATTAACGATCGATACGAGTGGAGCAGGATTGCATAAAAGAGGATATCGCGTCAAACAAGGGGAAGCGCCATTAAAGGAAACATTAGCGGCAGCGCTCGTTCAATTAACGAATTGGACGCCAGATCGCCCGTTTGTTGATCCATTTTGTGGATCAGGAACGATCGCAATTGAAGCAGCGTTAATCGGGCAAAATATCGCACCGGGATTCAATCGCGAGTTTGTATGTGAGCAATGGAATTGGATCCCATCTCGCTTATGGGACGAAGCAAGGGAAGAGGCGGAAGATGTAGCGCGTTATGACCAACCGTTGCATATTGTCGGATTTGATATTGATCATCGCATGGTCGATATGGCGAAAATAAATGCACAAGAAGCTGGATTAGCAGATTTAATTACATTTAAACAAATGCAAGTAAAAGATTTTCGGACGAAAGATGAATACGGCGTCATCGTCGGCAATCCGCCCTATAGTGAGCGATTAGGAGAAAAAGAAGAAGTGGAACAATTGTATCGAGAAATGGGAAAAACATTTGCAGCTCTCGATACGTGGTCGATCTATATGCTAACATCTCACCGTCAATTTGAGCAATTGTATGGTAGACGTGCAACAAAACGACGGAAATTGTTCAACGGTTTTATTGAAACACAATATTACCAATTTTGGGGACCTCGTCCACCACGTTCGTATGAAAAGCTGTCTCGATGACAGCTTTTTCTTTTCAACTTCATTGACTTCTTTCTTTTTTTGATCGATAATTAATGTTTGTGTACTTCGTTTAAATTGATGGAGGAGCTAAAAAATATGAGCAAATATCCGTTTACATTAAACAAAAACGAAAACTTTTTTGATAAACTAAACGAATGGATTGGGGACGTTTTTTACGACATTTTACCTGAAGCAGGGTTTGAATTGCGCGATGAACAAATCTTCATGGCATTTCAACTTGAGCGGGCATTTAAAGAGAAAAAAGTAATGTTCGCTGAGGCGGGTGTAGGGACAGGAAAAACGATCGTATATTTACTTTATGCTATTTGCTATGCACGTTATATCGGAAAGCCTGCGATTATTGCTTGCGCAGACGAAACGTTAATTGAACAGCTTGTAAAAAAAGAAGGAGATATTGCGAAAATTTCGCGCGTTTTAAACATGGACATTGATGTTCGACTAGCCAAATCGCCCGATCAATATTTATGTTTAAACAAATTAGACGAAGTATTAATGACGGAAGAAGAGGAGTTGTACGAGCGAATTTTTGATGAATTGCCTCCTTTTGTTCATGATCATGCTCCACTTCAAACGTTTTATCATTACGGTGATCGAAAAGACTATGCTCATTTAAGTGATGAACAATGGTCAAAAATCGCTTGGGATCCGTTTCAAGACTGTTTAGCATGCGAAAAACGTCATCGCTGTGGTCAAACGTTATCGCGCGATTATTATCGGAAAGCAGCGGATTTAATTATTTGTTCGCACGATTTTTACATGGAACATATTTGGACGTATGAAGCGCGGAAGCGTGAGGGGCAGCTTCCTCTTTTGCCTGAAGCGAGCTGTGTCATTTTTGACGAAGGGCATTTATTAGAGTTTGCGGCGCAAAAAGCGTTAACGTATCGTATGAAAGAAACAACGCTAGAGACGTTGCTTTCTCGTTTATTAGAAAATGATATTCGTGAACAATTAGCTTATTTAATTGAAGATACATTAGAACTTAGTGTACGTTTTTTTGATGAATTAATGAATCATGCGAAAGCTGTATCGGGATCGAATCGTCAAGAATTGACGTTTACTCCATCCCTTTTGCAACTTGCGCAAACTTTACAAACGAAAGTTGAGCAAATTGGCGATGAACTTGTCTTTGAAAGTGAGACGTACACGATTGATCATTATCAATTAAAAGTTGTGGACGAATATCTAGATCAAATTCATCACTCTTTACACTTATTTGTTCACAATCGAGATGCGATTACATGGCTTGAATCGTCGCTCGACGGCAATACGCTTGTCATTATGCCAAGAACGGTACAAGAAGTGTTGCGTGAAAAAGTATTTTCTAAACGCATGCCATTTATTTTTTCGTCTGCCACACTATCAAATGAAAAATCATTTGATTATATGGCAAAAAGTCTAGGAATTGACGAATATATATCGTTTCATGTCGATTCCCCATTTGACTATGATGAACAAATGACAATTTACATGCCAATATTTGAAAAGAACGAACGTATATTTGAAGAAAAATATAAGTATGCCTTAGAAAAAATACGCGAAACGAATGGGCGTGCTCTCGTATTGTTCCCAACGCGTGAACAATTGAATGAATTTAAAGCTCGCGCCAAACGTGAAGAACAATTTACTTTCTTATTTGAAGGGGATCAAGAAATTAGCGAGCTTGTTTCTCGTTTTCAAAACGAAGAAGAAACGATTTTATGTGCCCAACATTTATGGGAAGGATTGGATATTCCAGGCCCTTCATTAAGCAACGTGATTATTTGGGCGCTTCCTTATCCTCCAGATGACCCTGTTTTTCAGGCGAAGCGAAAACAAACGGACAATCCGTTTTGGGAAGTTGATGTTCCGTATATGATTTTACGATTGCGACAAGGGGTCGGGCGCCTTATTCGTCAACGAGATGATCGCGGAATCGTATGTATTTTTGTAACAGATGATGAACCGATGCAAGTGATCGAGGCGATCAAACGTGTATTACCGACAGATGTACAACAAAAATAAAGGAATCATTGTAAGTATTGTAGAATAACAAATATAGAATGGAGGGAAGAAGATGAAAACAAATATTCAAGAAGTAGAAAAGCAATTTCTCCAATACGTCAGAAAAATGATGGCGTATAAAGAAGCCATTTCACTTATGTATTGGGATTTGCGTACAGGGGCGCCGAGAAAAGGAATTGACCAACGCTCCGAAGTGATTGGGATGCTGTCGCAAGATGTGTTTCGGATGTCCACTTCAGAACAAATGGCCGCATATATTGCGGAACTTTCTGCTAAGTCGGTACAAGAACAATTATCGTCTGTTACCCGTTATACGTTAGCAGAATGTCAAAAAGAGTATGAGCGCAATAAAAAAATTCCTGCGGATGAATATAAACAATTTGTCATTTTGCAATCAAAAGCGGAAAGCGTATGGGAAGAAGCGAAAGCAAAATCTGATTTTTCCCTTTTTGAACCGTATTTAAAACAGCTTGTTGACTTTACGAAACGTTTCGTTACATATTGGGGAACAAACGGACACCCATATAATACGCTATTAGATTTATATGAGCCGGGCGTGACAGTCGACTTATTAGATGATGTGTTTTCAAAACTACGTCATCATATTGTTCCGCTCGTTCAGCAAATTCGCGAGTCCCGTCACAAACCGGAAACGAGTTTTCTATTTCAACCGTTTCCGAAAGAAAAGCAAAAAGCATTTAGTTTCGCGCTTTTAAAAGAGCTAGGTTACGATTTTGACGCAGGGCGGCTAGATGAAACTGTGCATCCTTTTGCTATTACATTAAATGATGGGGACGTCCGAATTACAACGAAATATGACGAAAATGATTTTCGAACAGCCATATTTGGTACAATTCACGAATGTGGTCATGCTCTTTACGAACAACATATTTCTAAAGAACTGGCAGGTACACCATTGTACGATGGAACGTCGATGGGGATTCATGAATCCCAATCGTTGTTTTATGAAAACTTTATTGCTCGTCATTATTCATTTTGGAAGCGATATTATCGTTTATTACAACAATATGCTCCGCACTTTTCGCATGTTTCGTTAGACGATTTTTATCGTGCGATTAATGAGTCGAAACCGTCCCTTATTCGTATTGAAGCTGATGAACTGACGTATCCGTTGCACATTGTTGTTCGATATGAAATGGAAAAAGCGTTGTTTGATGATGCTATTGAAGTGAAAGATTTACCATACATTTGGAACGAAAAATACGAAGCGTATTTAGGTATTCGTCCAGAGCGTGATGCGGAAGGAATTCTTCAAGATGTGCATTGGGCTGGAGGAAGTTTTGGGTATTTTCCATCGTATGCGCTTGGATATATGTATGCGGCACAGTTTAAACATACGATGGAGAAAGAACTGCCATTTCATCAGTTGCTTGAAAATGGGGAACTTGTTCGTATTCGAGAATGGCTTACAAAGCACGTTCACCAATTCGGAAAAACGAAAAAACCGCTCGATATTTTACATGAAGTCACTGGAGAAGGTTTAAATCCAATCTACTTAATCGACTATTTAGAAGAAAAATATAAACATATTTATCGATTATAAAAAACCGGGCGAGTGCCCGGTTTTTTACCAAAGTTTAAACCCTTTTGATCCAGGAGGTGCATTTTGGATCATATCGATAAATGGAACTGTATACGCGATTAAAATGAGTACAACAGCAATACCGATCCACAATTTCCAGTTTTCGAACACAAGCGGTGTACGTTCAGCCTGCTCAGCAACTTCTGCAACAGGGAACTCTGTTTCCCCTTTTGGAGCGAAAAATGCTAAGTTTGTCACGATAATGAGCACAAGAATAATACCGATGAATAAAATCGTTCCACCAACCGCTTGAGCGATTTGATAAGGAATCCACTCAAGCGCTTGTGGTGCATCGCCGTATGTTGAAAATGCTGAGCGACGTGGGGCACCAAGTAACCCTGCAAAATGCATCGCACTAGACATGAAAATCATACCGATAGACCAAACGATTGTTTGAATAATCGCTAGACGATTCATTGCTTTTGTCATGACGCGCCCTGTTAAGTGCGGAATAAGCCAATAAGCTCCACCAAAGAATGTCAATACGACTGTTGTTGCTAATGTTAAGTGGAAGTGACCAGTTACCCAAATTGTATTATGAACGACTTGGTTTAATTGATGTGATGCGTTGACAAGACCACCAGCACCAGCAGGGATAAAGAACAACATACCAATAAATGGTGCGAAGAAACGCGCATCACCCCAAGGGAGTTTTCGTAACCATCCGAATAATCCTGTTGCTCCTTTTGAGCGACCGTACATTTCAAATGTTGCGAACATTGAGAACGCAGTCATTAATGATGGAATAACGACCATGAACGTTAAGACAACTTGTAAGTATTTCCAAGCTGGATCAATTCCAGGTTCCACAAGTTGATGGTGGAAACCGACAGGAATCGAGAAAATTAAGAATAAGATGAATGACATACGAGCAAGAGAGTCAGAAAACATTTTTCCACCAATAATTTTTGGAATAATCGCATACCAAATCATATATGCCGGTAATAACCAGAAATATACGAGCGGGTGACCGAAATACCAGAACAATGTTCGGCTTACGAGCACGTTAATTCGATCGACATAACCTAATGACCAAGGAATAAGCTGGAATAATACAGTCGCTGCCACACCGAGTGAACAAACGAGCCATAATACCATGTTGACAACAGACATAAATGTTAGCAACGGACTGACTTGACCAGGATGAGCTTTTTTCCATTTTGCATAATGAGCGAACATGGCAAAACCACTGATCCAGCTACCGACAACAACAAGCGTTAAACCGATATAAAAACCCGCATGTGCTTGTAATGGGGCATAAAACGTATATAAAACAGAAGCTTCACCGATTAAAATGTAAAAGGCGGTAATTGCTGTACCGATTGTCATGAGCCAAAAACCGATCCAACCCCAAAACCGCACGCGGTCAGAAAGCGTTCCGGCAGTACGACTTACAGCAGCAAATTGGAAACCGATAATGAAAAATGTAGTTAAAACGAGTCCAAGCAATACGCCATGCGTTGTTAAAATCGTATAATAGCTAATGCCCGCCGGCAATTCAAATTTTCCAGAGCGCACAAGCACTTGCAATAGACCTGCAAGCCCTCCTAACGCAAGGGCAACGAAAGCGACATAAATATGGGCCATGGCTAATTTGCCATCACGTGCATCGACTTTCCATGTTCCGTTCATCATTGTTCAACCACCTTCACTTTCGCAGTCATTAAGTGGTGACCGGCACCGCAATATTCGTTACATAAAATGACATATTCGCCGACTTTATCGAATGTTTGTGTATAGCTACTGACATATCCAGGTTCAACCATCATGTTTACGTTCGTTCCAGCCATTTCAAATCCGTGGATCACATCTTTCGTTGCGACATTAATCGTTACTTTTGCCCCTTTTGGAATTTCGACTTGGTTTGGTGTATACGCAAATGCAGAAGCAACGATGTTCAGTTGATATTCATTTTCTCCCGTTTTAACAAGGCCTGGTTTATCAAATGGTGGTGTTTGATCGACTTTTTCCGGATCGATTGTTGTTAAACAGCTTGGTGGTTGCGTTCCTTGCGCAAATGCACCGACTCCTAGGACAGCTAAAAACACGAATAACGAACCGATGCCGAAAAACAGCCAAATTTTTTCATACTTATGCATGTGCATAACGTTTCGTCTCCTTTCTCTCTATAAGCGATTTAAAAACAAGAAATATACGCTTACCCACGTGAAAATGAGGAAAAACCCTAAAAACAAAACAGAAGCAAGTGTTCCTTTTAATGCGGGTTCTTTCTCCACTTTTGCTTTTGGAGTACTTGTGTTTAATTGGGTTTTCATCTTCACTCCTCCTTCCTAAATAAACCTTAAATAGAAATGTATACACTTACATCATACAAAACAATTTGTGAAATGAAACGCTTTCTTCATACATTTCACAAATTGTTCATTCGTTACTTTATCATCATCATAACCGTAAAAATAAGGTGTAGCTGTGACTTTTGTCACATACATTTTGTGAGGTTGTGAAAAAAGTGTGAAATATTTAGAAAAAGATGGCTATAGCGTAAAAAAAGAAGCTTACAAGCGCAAGCTTCTCATTTATTCATTATCAATTGTTAAAATAAGTTGTAATTCTCCATTGTTTTCGAAGTGGATCGGTACTCGAAAAGCTTTGTCAAAACCGTAAATTTTTGTTTGACCAACAAGAACAGTCGGAGGAGTAATATCAATGGTAATTCCTTTTTGTGATACAACTGTGGCCAAGTTTCCTGCAATCATATTCCCAAGTTCACCCGTAAATGATTCAAGCATTTCGCCTTCTAACGGCATACCAAACATCGTTTCTCCGATTTTTCCAAACATCGTTTCATGTCCTTCAATGATTAGACGCCCGCGTAAGTCTCCGGTTATCCCAATCAATACGCTAATAGATGTTTGTGTAAAAGGTTGGACAAACAATGAAGGCTTATCGATTGTCATTGATAGTGGGATAACAGATCGAATCGATTCGATCGTTCCATTTAAAATCGTTGTAATTTTTTCACCTAACGCCATAAAAAGACCCCCTTTTTTCTTCATCATAACAAATTTTTCACTTTGATGACATCATTTTTCGATAAACATGGATACGAATATATAAAAAACATAGTGACGAAACAACAAATTGCGTTATAATGAAAGTGCACAACAACATACCTCCTTTCAAAACGTCGAAAGCTTTCCTCCCGTTTCTGAGAGGAAAGCTTTTTTTATGAATAAAATTTCTTTATTAGGAAAATATTATCTTTATCGAAAGGAGGGGCATGGATGCCAAGTATCATTGCAGTTGAATTAGCTGAACTTCCTTACCGCGTTTCACAAAACGAGGTGATGGTTGCAATAAAACGCATGTTTCAACACCGCTATGAACATATTGATCGGTTATTATCCATTTTTCAACATGATCATATTCAATCAAGATCGCTTGTACAACCATTAGATTGGTATATGCAGACTCATTCGTTTGCTGAAAAAAATGAGCTGTATATTGAGCATGCGGTTCGATATGGAAAAGAGGCAATTGTGCGCTGTTTACATCGTGCAAATATTGTTTTTGAAGACATTGAAGCAATCTTCTTCATTTCAACGACGGGAATTGCAACACCGAGCATTGAGGCAAGAATCATGAATGAACTTCCTTTTTCTCTACATACGAAACGCATCCCGATATGGGGGCTCGGATGTGCGGGTGGAGCAGCTGGCATTGCGCGAGCGGTAGATTACTGTCGAGCGTATCCGAAAGCGAAAGTGCTTGTTCTTGCTGTGGAACTTTGCAGTCTAACGTTTCAAATGGATGATGTATCAAAAAGTAATCTTATTGGCACATCATTATTTGCTGATGGAGTAAGTTGCGCGTGTGTAGTGGGGGATGATGTACAGCAGCAAAGTGTCACTCCACAGGTAATTGATATGCAATCAGTATTTATGCGTAACACGGAAGATGTTATGGGATGGGATATAAAAGATCAAGGTTTTTATGTTGTGTTCTCTCGACATATTCCGACGATAATTCGTCAATCAATTGGCGAAATCGTACAATTATTTTTAGGAAGAAGCGGAATAAAACTTTCCGAAATTGAACATTTTGTTTTGCACCCCGGCGGTAAAAAAGTGCTTGATGCGTATCAAGATGGTTTACACATCGATGAAGACAAGCTCGCTCATGCGATTACGGTTTTACGACAGTACGGAAATATGTCGTCTGTTACTGTGCTTGCTGTTTTACAACGTTTTTTACAACAGTCGATGACTCCACAGGGATACGGTTTAATGATGGCCATGGGACCGGGATTTAGTTGTGAACTTTTGTTGTTACAATGGGGAGATGAAGCATGAAATGGAGCATATTTTTCTTTTTAATTGTTCAACGATTCGTTGAGTTGTATTGGGCAAAAAGAAATGAACGATGGATGAAAGAGCGGGGAGCCAAAGAATTCGGACAACATCACTATAAGTACATCGTATGTATGCATTGTTTATTTTTTGTTTCGCTATTGCTAGAAGGGATTCGTAAACGTCCGTCACCATTGTGGTCTGTTTTGTTTAACATATTTGTCGTATTACAGTTATTCCGCCTTTGGATTATCGCTTCGCTTGGAAGGTATTGGAACACAAAAATTATTGTGTTGCCAAAAGCAGAACGGGTACAGAGAGGTCCGTATCGCTGGTTTCGTCATCCGAATTACCTCGTTGTTGTTCTAGAATTCCTTGTTATTCCGCTTATGTTTCAAGCCTATTGGACAGCTGTCATATTTACAATATGTAACGCGTACCTTTTATCTATTCGTATTCGTGTAGAGGAGCAGGCGCTACGTTTATTAAAATCCCCCTAATAAGCAGGGGATTTTTTATGTATTTTTTCTGTGAACTACAGTAAAATGAAGGTAGATTTTTTAAAAGGGGTATAGGTAATTATGGAAATGACAGAAACAAAATCATTGCAACAATGGATATATCGCCTGATTGCACTTCATGATGAATTTATGAAGATAGGTGACATTACGCAGGCAAATAAAACGAAACAATTAATTAAAAAAGTATATCATCAAGAATTTACAATCGCTTTTTGTGGTCATTTTTCTGCCGGAAAGTCTAGCTTAATTAATGAATTGATCGGTGATTCACTGTTGCCGTCTAGCCCTATTCCAACAAGTGCAAATCTTGTGAAAGTAAAAGCAGGGAAACCGTATGCACGCGTATATTATAAGTCTGGCCAAGCGATTGAATATGTAGCTCCTTACGATTACGAAGAAGTAAAAACGTTTTGTCTAGATGGTGACACAATTGATATGATTGAAATTAGCGATGAAACAGACGCGATTCCAAGTGGAGTTATACTGATGGATACACCAGGAATTGATTCGACAGATGATGCTCATCGTTTGGCAACAGAGTCTGCCCTTCATTTAGCCGATGTTATATTTTATGTAATGGATTATAACCATGTTCAAGCAGAATTGAACTTTGAGTTTACAAAACGGTTGTCACAGTACGGGAAAACGTTATACTTAGTTGTCAATCAAATTGATAAACATCGTGAAGAAGAGCTTCCGTTTTCGCAGTTTACTCGTTCTGTTGAAGAAGCATTTCAGCAATGGGGAGTCACATTTGAACGCACGTTTTATACTTCGCTGAAACAAAAAGAGCATGTGCATAATGAGTTCGATGAATTAAAACAGTTGTTGCAGTTGCTTTTTTGTGAAAAGGAGGAGCGACTTCAGCAAAGTATACGTATTGCTGTCGAGCAAATGATTGATAATCATATGCAGATGCTCATCGCTCAACAAGAGGAAGAAGAGCAACATATTCGTCAATCGCTTTCGTTTGAGGATGAAAGAATGCTTCTTGAGAAAATGGAAGAAACGGAGCGGACGATTGATCATATAAAGAAAACGTGGTTGAGTGCAAAGCAGCATGTTGAACAGCAGTTAGAAGCGACGTTGCATAACGCCTATATGATGCCTTATGAAACGAGAGAACATGCTCGTGCCTATTTAGAAGCATGTCAACCTGACTTTAAAGTTGGTTTTTTATTTACAAAGCAAAAAACAGAGGAAGAACGCCGGAAACGACTGCGTGCTTTTTATGAAGATTTGCGCAAAAAAATCGAAAGTCAGCTAGAATGGCATGTTCGTGACCTGCTGAAACGTTTTTATCAACAATATGACGTTCATGACCATGAGTTATTACATCGTATTCAACAATTAACTGTTCCGTTTTCAGAACAATGGATTGTTGAACGAAAGCCAAATCAGCCGCTTGTTACAGGGGATTATGTATTAACGTATACAAACGATATAGCGAATGAAATAAAACGGTTATATCGCGATGCGGCTCTTCAACTCGCGGAGCAAATAATTGAAAAAGGGAAGGCGCAACAACGGTTAAATACATATGAGCAACAACTAGATGAACTGATAAAGGAGCGAGCAAGTTGGGAGCAATTGAAACAACTTGTTTATCATCGTAAACATACGCGTGAACAATTGCAAAAAGTCGTTGACCATGCAACACCGTTAAGCGATGATGCGATTTATCCATTTATTTACGAGACATTTACGATGCGAATAAACAATCAAAAGAAAAAAGAAGTTCCACAGGAAAATGGAGCGCTGCAAGAAGAACGTCCAATTCAAACGGTGCAAATGGCAAATGAAACGGTTGAGCAAACGATCGAAAAGCTACGCACCATTAGCCAAATGATTGCTCCGATTGAAGGGATGAAACAACTAGCGAAAGAAATGAGCGAAAAAATTCAACAACTTCAACAACGGACGTTTACAATTGCTCTATTCGGGGCGTTTAGTGCAGGAAAATCTTCATTTGCAAACGCGTTAATAGGTGAACACGTCTTGCCTGTTTCACCTCATCCAACGACGGCGACAATAAATAAAATTGTTCCGCCGACAGACGAGCATCCACATGGAACCGTAGTTGTACAAGTAAAAACGGAGCAACAGCTTTTAAACGATTTGCAACACTCCTTGCGCTTTTTCGGCGTGCAAGTTCATTCGTTACAAGAGGCGATCGAAGAAAGCAAAAAAGCTATTCGTAATCAAGCTGTTGATGCAAAAGAGCGTGTACATTGGGCTTTTTTGCAAGCTGTCGTGCGCGGTTATGAAAAAATGAAAGAAAATTTAGGGCGATTGCTTGTCATCTCATTTCAGCAATTTCACGAATATGTAGCGAATGAAACGAAATCGTGTTTTGTTGAATGGATTGAATTGTATTATGATTGTCCCCTTACTCGTGAAAATATTATTCTTGTCGATACACCAGGAGCCGATTCTGTAAATGCTCGTCATACGGGAGTAGCATTTAATTACATTAAAAATGCTGATGCGATTTTCTTTGTCACATATTATAACCATGCGTTTTCCAAAGCGGATCGTGAATTTTTAATTCAGCTTGGTCGCGTCAAAGATACGTTTAGTTTAGATAAAATGTTTTTCATCATTAATGCAGCTGACCTAGCTCATACGGAAGAGGAATTGCAGTCGGTCGTTCGTTATGTAAAAGAGCAGCTTTTGCAATTTGGTATTCGCCATCCGCGTCTTCTTCCATTATCGAGTAAATGGGCACTTGCAGAAAAAAACGGGGAAACATTCGATCATCATGTGTTATCGAATTCAGGAATGAGTACGTTCGAGCAAACATTTTATCCGTTTATCCATCATGAGATCGGCTCATTAGCCATTGCTTCTGCGCATTTGCAAATGAAGCAAGCGCGAAAACGTTTAGCGGAATATATTGCAGAAGCGAAGCAAAGCGATGATATAAAACGTAAAAAGTTGCACATCTTGCAGCAAGAGCGACAACAGCTTGAACAGATGATTGAACAATATGAAACAGACTATGATGTTCATGCCATCGAACAAGAGCTGAACGAGTTAGTTTATTATATTCAACAGCGCATTTCTTTCCGCCTGTCAGACTGGTTTAAAGAGTCGTTTAATCCATCTGTTTTGCATGACCGACAAACAAATATAAAAAAAGCGTTACAATTATGTTTAGATGAGTTTTTATACTCCATTGGATTTGATTTGGCGCAAGAAATGCGTGCAACTAGCTTGCGAATTGAAGCGTTTATAAATAAACGTTACGATCTTCATTTTACGGCGTTAGAAAACCAATGGAAGCAAGTGCATGATCTCATTGTAACAAAAGTCGATCTTTCAAGTTTTCCAACGTTACAATTCCCGATCGCTTTTGAGCAAATCGATCGCAATATATTTAAAAAGGCGCTTTCGTTGTACAAAAACGCGAAATCATTTTTTGAAAAAGATGAAAAGCGATTGATGAAAGAAGAACTAGAAAAACAATTACATGAGCCGATTGCGGCGTATGTAGCTGAACAAAAACAACGATTGCTCGCGCATTATACAAAACAGTGGAATATGATTATTGAGCAACTTCATTGTCATATGCGCGAACAACTAAATGAGCATTTTACAGGTTTACTTGCCGCATTAACGGCTAAAGCACCAATAGATGAATTACAACATATTTACGATATGATCGGAGGAATGGATGATGAATGAAGTTCACCAAGCAATTACAGCACATTCACAAAAGCAACACGCACTCGTTCGGGCGTTTATCGAGCTAGATGCGAAACGAGAAGCGTATATTGAGGAAGCCGTCTCTTTATGTCAACGCGGTGAACCGTTTTCTGTACAAAACATTAACGAAGTAACAAAACAAATAAATGAACTAGCTAAAAGTGGAATTGTACCACAGCGAAAATATGTGACGGTTGACATGGTAAAGGAATACGTTCAAAAATTAAATAACAAATCGTCGTAGTGTAAAACGTCCCCTTCGCGCATACTATTTATGCATTATGTATAAAAAGGAGGGTGAAGCGATGGGACGAACAAAATCAGGAAACGCCAATGCGCAACGAAACAATAACGCAAAACAAAAAAACGACTTCAATAATGAGTTTGCCTCATATGCTGAAGTTGAAGTGAAAAAAATGAGCAACGAGCATAAAAATATTCGATAAGGCGCGCATATGCGCCTTTTTTTGAGATGACAAATCGAAGGGCGGTATGTCAATGAAAAAGTGGCTTGCTATTATTATTTTATTTAGTTTTTTTGCATACATGCTTTGGGAACATATAACGGAAAAACAAACGATCGCGACCGGTATTCATATTGGAATGAAGGCACCGGACTTTTCTTTACAAACGATTGATGGAAAAATCATTCAACTTTCTCAATTGCGTGGAAAGGCAGTTATTGTGAACTTTTGGGCAACATGGTGTCCACCTTGTCGCGCAGAAATGCCAGATATGCAAACATTTTATGAACGTTATGAAAAACAAATAGAAATTGTAGCCGTCAATGTGATGGTGAGAGATTCGAAAGAAAAAGTGAGTCAGTTTGTAAAAGATTATCGTTTAACGTTTCCAGTTGTGCTAGATGTTGATGGACATGTCATGAAGCAATATGATATTCAACCGATTCCAACGTCGTTTATTATCGACCAACAAGGCATTATTCGTGAAAAGCAAATCGGGCCAATGTCGTATGAACAAATGGTGCAATATGTAGAGAAATGGGGGAAATAGCCGAGTGATCGGCTATTTTTTGTATATTTGTCATTATGTTTGGAAAAGATAGAAAAAAACAAAAAGTAGGTGAATAAGTGATGAGAAAAATAAGAAAACGGACATTTGCAGAACTCGTGATGGAAAATAAACGACAACTATTAAACGATGCAAGGGCATTAGAGAAATTGGAAGAGAAAATGGAAACACGTTGGCTTCATAAAGCAGAGTAATATAGCCATACTATAAGGGAGAGGGGGATGAAAAATGGGTAATCCAAAAAGCAATCAACAACCATTTGTGCCACAACATATCGGGACGAAGCCAAGAGCGGCAGGTGGCAATAAAGGAAAGCAAATGCAAGATCAATCTGGTCAACATCCACAAGTCATTCAAACGAAGGGTGAGTAAGGGCGAACATTCGCCCTTATATAGTTTACATAACAAAATTATAATAAACAATAAAGTTTGTATAACATGAAGAAAAACGTGCACGATAAAAGATGTACATTTTACTTTGACAAGGAGGATGATAAAATGAAACCAAATTATGATGATCGTCGTGACAATGTAGAAAAATTACAGGACATGGTACAAAATACGCTTGAGAATATTGAAAGAGCAGAAGAGACGATGGCGTTCGCTAGTCCAGAGGAACGTGAAAAAATTAGGGAAAAAAATCATCGCCGTGAAGAAGCAATTGAGGCGATGCGAGCAGAAATCAAAGATGAAGCAAGAGCTCGTGAGAGAGGATATGAATGATAAAAGCCGCATACGTGCGGCTTTTTGCATGCTCTGTTTACCTTTTCTTTATGTATGGTACAATAAAAAAATAAATTATTGTTATGTCGGAGAGTGAGAAGAGTCAGTCAAGACTTTGTGGAGAACATTTTTTCGGTTCACTACGGGTGTTGTCAATCACTAGTTAGCGAACCATTTTCAGGAATTGATATCGTAAGCGCTTTTGGACTCTCATCCCTCATCTTGAAGTGATGATATTGTATTCCATTTTTTTACACCCAACCAAAATCCCGAAGCGCCGACAACGCTTGATGGATCGGCGTCCCGGATGACCGCTGCAGACACGG
Source organism: Anoxybacillus thermarum (assembly GCF_000836725.1). Lineage (GTDB taxonomy): Bacteria > Bacillota > Bacilli > Bacillales > Anoxybacillaceae > Anoxybacillus > Anoxybacillus thermarum. Next base: position 35,647 of record NZ_JXTH01000027.1, read on the forward strand.
TAGATTCTGACGCACCACATCTGCCCACAACCGTCCTGCCTTCCGTTTGGCCTGTTCAACCCGCTTGGA
>NZ_JXTH01000028.1 GCF_000836725.1 Anoxybacillus thermarum
CCAAGCGGGTTGAACAGGCCAAACGGAAGGCAGGACGGTTGTGGGCAGATGTGGTGCGTCAGAATCTACCGTGTCTGCAGCGGTCATCCGGGACGCCGATCCATCAAGCGTTGTCGGCGCTTCGGGATTTTGGTTGGGTGTAAAAAAATGGAATACAATATCATCACTTCAAGATGAGGGATGAGAGTCCAAAAGCGCTTACGATATCAATTCCTGAAAATGGTTCGCTAACTAGTGATTGACAACACCCGTAGTGAACCGAAAAAATGTTCTCCACAAAGTCTTGACTGACTCAATAGTCATAACTCCCTTGAATTTCTTCGTTGCTTCAATTATATTGAAGAAGGTATAGTTTTCATATGGGGGACTTATGATGAGATTCAAACGGCAAGAACCTTTCCGATATCAATTTGGTCAACCGATTCCGTGTACGTTCCGTATTACACGCATTGGAGAACGGGAGGTAGAAACGGATAAAGGAGCGGCTGAAATTCAAGATATTAGTCCACGTGGCATTCGCATGGAGACGAAATTAAATTTACCTATCGACTCGGCAAAAGGTGAAATGGAGGTGGAGTTACAGTTTACAATTGTTGATCAACCGATAACGGTGCGCGGTGTTGTCATTTGGAAAAAAGCATACGCAAGTGAATTTCAATACGGTCTATCATTAGAGATTTCTAAACAAGAAGAAATGCAGTTAATTGGCGAAATTAAAAGACATGCGGCGATGTATGCTCGGAAAAAAGAAAGCAAATAAAGAGGATGTCCATATGGGCATCTTTTTTATTTAAAAAATGTTTGAAAGCGATTGACTAACTTGTATATACAGGTTAAAATAAAAACAAACAAGTCGACTTGTATATACAAGTTTATAAAAAGATGTGTAAACGCTTCAACTGAGGAGGAGTAGAAGATGCGACAATCTGTTGAGAAAATTGTCCAAGCGGTCGGTGGGAAAGAAAATATTATTGCTGCGACACATTGCGTCACACGTCTTCGCTTTGCGTTAAAAGATGAAGGAAAAGTTGACAAAGAAGCATTAGAAAACATTGATATTGTGAAAGGTTCATTTTCAGTCAATGGCCAGTTTCAAGTAGTGATTGGTCAAGGATTAGTAGAAAAAGTATATAACGAAATGATTGACATGACCGGTCTCGGTCGAGCGACAAAGCAAGACATTAAAGACGCTGCGGAAAAAAAATTAAATCCGCTACAACGAGCCATTAAAACGTTGGCTGACATCTTTATTCCGCTTTTACCTGCTATCGTCACAGCCGGTTTATTGATGGGATTAAATAACATTTTAACAGGTCCGGGAATTTTTTATGAAGGAAAATCAGTTGTTGATGTTCATAAACAATGGCGCGATTTTGCTGATATGATTAACTTAATTGCCAATACAGCGTTCGTCTTTTTACCTGGGTTAATTGGTTGGTCAGCTGTTAAAAAGTTTGGTGGAAGCGAGTTACTCGGAATTGTGCTCGGACTTATGCTTGTTCATCCAGCATTATTAAATGCATGGGCATACGCTTCAGCTGTGCAAGAAGGAACAGTGCCATATTGGAATTTATTTGGATTTGATATTCAAAAAATCGGTTATCAAGGTCAAGTATTACCTATTTTAATTTCATCATATGTGTTAGCGAAATTAGAACAATTTTTGAAAAAGCGAATTCCGGAAGCATTTCAATTGTTGCTTGTCGCTCCGATTGCCTTGCTTGTGACAGGGTTTATTTCTTTTATAGCAATCGGTCCTGTGACGTTTGCTATTGCAAACGCTTTAACAGATGGTCTTGTTGCTTTATTCGATCGTTTTGCAGCGTTAGGTGGGCTCGTATATGGGGGATTATACGCCGTTCTCGTTGTCACAGGAATGCACCATACGTTTTTAGCGGTAGACTTACAATTGATTGGTAGCACAGGTGGGACGTTTTTATGGCCGATGCTTGCGTTATCTAACATCGCTCAAGGTTCTGCAGCACTTGCGATGATGTTCGCTACAAAAGATGAAAAGCTAAAAGGCTTATCGTTTACATCGGCTGTATCTGCTTACTTGGGCATTACGGAGCCAGCGATGTTTGGTGTAAACTTACGATTCCGTTATCCGTTCATTTCAGCGTTAATCGGCTCTGCTATTGCGGGAATTTTTATTACGATTAATAAAGTACAAGCTTCTTCTATCGGTGTTGGCGGACTACCTGGATTTTTATCGATTTTTCCTGAAAAATGGGCACCGTTTTTCATCGGCATGGCCATTGTCCTTATCGTTCCATTTATGTTGACATACATTTTGGCAAAAACGAAAGGCGGTAAGTAATATGCATCCATGGTGGAAAACAGCAGTCGTGTATCAAATTTATCCGAAAAGTTTCAAAGATACAAATGGCGATGGAATTGGTGATTTGCAAGGAGTTATACGAAAGCTTGATTATTTACAAACTCTCGGGGTTGATGCCATCTGGCTCACCCCCATTTACGAATCTCCACAGCGTGACAATGGATATGATATAAGCGACTATTATCGAATTTATGAACCATACGGTACAATGGAAGACTTTGAAAAACTTATTAAAGAAGCGCATAAGCGGAATATAAAAATTGTGATGGATATCGTTGTGAACCATACGTCAACAGATCATGAATGGTTCCAACAAGCTCGCTCATCTAAAGATAACCCGTATCGTCATTTTTACATTTGGAGAGATAAACCAAACAATTGGCAATCGAAATTTGGGGGATCAGCTTGGGAGTATGATGAACAAACAGGACAATATTATTTGCACTTGTTCGATGTTACGCAAGCTGATTTGAACTGGGAAAACGAAGAAGTGCGTAAGCGTGTATATGACATGATGCATTTTTGGTTACAAAAAGGAGTAGACGGGTTTCGTTTAGATGTCGTTAATTTAATTTCGAAAGATCAACGATTTTTAGACGATGATGGATCTATTCCCCCTGGAGATGGGAGAAAATATTATACAGACGGTCCACGCATTCATGAATTTTTGCAAGAAATGAATCGAGAAGTATTTTCAAAATACGACATGATGACAGTAGGAGAAATGTCATCAACATCTATTGATCATTGTATTTTATATACAAATCCTGATCGTCATGAACTGAATATGACATTTAATTTCCATCATTTAAAAGTCGACTATCCAAATGGAGAGAAGTGGGCAATTGCTGATTTTGACTTTTTACAGTTAAAAAAGATTTTATCGGAATGGCAAGTGAACATGCATAAAGGCGGCGGATGGAACGCATTGTTTTGGTGCAATCATGACCAACCACGCATCGTTTCTCGTTATGGGGATGACGGACGTTATCATAAACAATCAGCAAAAATGTTAGCGACAACGATTCATATGATGCAAGGCACACCTTTTATTTATCAAGGTGAAGAGATCGGAATGACCGATCCAAAATTTGAACGAATCGATGACTATCGAGATGTCGAATCATTAAATATGTACCGAATATTAAAAGAGCAAGGAAAGAGTGAACAAGAGGTATTGCATATTTTACAGCGAAAATCTCGTGACAACTCCCGAACACCAATGCAATGGAGCGATGAGCGACACGCGGGATTTACAACTGGTACACCGTGGATTTCTGTCGCGCGCAATTATGAAGAAATTAATGTTCAACGAGCGTTACAAGATCCAACGTCTATTTTTTATCATTATCAAAAACTAATTCAGTTGCGTAAACGATACGACATCATTACGACAGGGGATTACGAACTCATTTTAGAAGACCATCCTTCGATTTTTGCATATATACGTAACGGAAACGATGAAAAACTTGTTGTGATTAATAATTTTTACGGACAAGAAACGTTGTTTGAATGGCCAGAACACGTAGACATCACAGAATATAAAAGCGAAATATTATTATCGAACTATGACGACTCGCCAAGCGATTTTACAAAAATGATGTTGCGTCCGTATGAATCGATTGTTTATTACTTGAAAAAATAATGGTAAAATATTTTTCGGTGATAAACAATGAGTGAAAATAAATATTTATCCATTTATAATGACTTGTTATCGAAAATTGAAAAGGGAATATTTAAACCTGGAATGAAAATTCCTTCTGAAAATCAGCTCGTTGAACAATATGAAACATCCCGTGAAACGATTCGCAAAGCGCTCAATTTACTTTCGGAACATGGGTATATTCAAAAAATTAAAGGAAAAGGTTCCATTGTATTGGATGTTCGTAAATTCGATTTCCCGATTTCGGGGCTTATTAGTTTTAAAGAATTAGCACAAAAGTTAGGAAAACCTTCGCGAACGATTGTTGAGCAACTTGAATTGATGAAACCCGATGAAATGTTAAAAAAACATCTCCACGTGACAGCGAGAGATGACATTTGGAAAGTAATACGTGTGAGAGAAATTGAAGGCGAGCGCATTATTTTAGATAAAGATTTTTTTAATAAAAAGTTTGTTCCGCTTTTGTCTAAAGATATATGTGAGCGCTCCATTTATGAATATTTAGAAAAAGAATTGCAATTAAAAATTAGCTTTGCCAAAAAGGAATTTTTCGTCGAAGAGTGTACAGATGAAGATCGGAAATATTTACATGTTAAACAATATACGCACGTTGTTGTCGTACGAAATTATGTTTATTTAGATGATGCGAGTTTATTTCAATATACAGAGTCCCGTCATCGTCTTGATAAATTTCGATTCGTTGATTTTGCGCGGCGCATTCATTTGCATTAAAAATAATGGTGCTGGCCCAAAAAAGCGGCAATGCCCTTATCTAGGTAAAATGGAAAAATAGACCACCACTAAAACCAAGGGTTTCAGAGGTGGTCTATTTCACATACTTCGGTGAAATTGCATCAAAAAGGGGCTTTTGAGTCAGCTCCATCACTTTGTTTCACGATGTAACGTATGGCGCTTTAGACGAGGACAATATTTTTTTAATTCTAGTCGCTCTGGATTGTTGCGCTTATTTTTTGTTGTTATGTAGTTACGATCCCCAGTTTCTGTACATTGTAAAACGATTTTCACACGCATGTTTTGTCCTCCTTGAAAGAAAATAGTAATCATTACGTTTTGTATCGTAATATAAAAAAGCTTTTTTGTCAATAATCGTAGCCGGAATGATTCCGACTACGATTGAAGATGTTCTTTCATAAATTGTGGGAGATGGAAGCATTGGTTTAATACATCAGCATTTGCGTATTTCGTTTGTTTTGAGAATGTGTTGAGTCGCTCGAATGAAATAGGTTGTTTACCACCGAGCGTAAAGCTCCATAGCCCGCCAGGATATGTTGGAACGGTAGCCGTATATACGTGTACATGCGGGAATAAATGACGAATATTTGCATATGTTTGCTTCAATACGTCCATATGAAAAATAGGGGATTGGCTTTGGCAAACCATCATTCCATCTTCTTTAAGCGCTTCATGCACACTTTTATAAAAATCGTATTCAAATAATACTTGTGCAGGACCAATTGGATCGGACGAGTCAATAATAATGACATCATACGTATTCACACGGTCTTTCACAAATTGAACCCCATCTTTATATATATATTGCACACGCGGGTCCGAAAGATTTCCAGATACTTCAGGTAAATGTTCTTTACATGCCCGAACAACAAGTTCATCGATTTCGACAAGATGTATTTCTTCTACCTCTTCATATTTCGCCACTTCACGAGCTGCGCCACAATCGCCCCCGCCAATAATTAAAACTTTTTTCGGCGACGGATGAAGAGAAAGAGGAACATGTGCAATCATCTCGTTATAAATATGACCATCAATGGAAGTTGTTTGTACAACTCCGTCAAGTACGAGCATTCTTCCGAAGTCGTATGAGTCTAAAATCATCACATGTTGAAATGGTGAACGTTCTGAGTAAATGATTTCTTTAATGCGATAACTAATTTTTAAATTTTCACGTTCATCTTCTGTTAACCACAACTTACCGTTTTGTTCCTTTATGTAGTTCATAGCTTCCTCCTCTAACAACGTATTTTACACCTTTTTTATATTAATATATTTCTGCATGAGTTTGCAAAGGGTGAGAACAATATGTACAAAAATTACAATAGTCTTTTTGTTCGCAACCGTTTACAAAAATAAAGTGTTGACAGTTCTTTTAACATTTACATAAAGTCGTTGAAAAACATGAGTAAGAGGAGTAGGATAAGTGTGAAAAACATCACAAAAATAGAAAGAGAAGTGAGGATACGATGGACGCTTTACAAACATGCAAAGAGCTCGCATTAAAGAAACGATCTATTTTGCAAAAATCACTGCTTCAATACATGATTCGTGCTGCTTTAGCAGGTGTATATATCGGTTTTGCTCTTGTTCTTTGTGTTCGGGTTGGTCAATACTTTTATGAAACACATTCACCAGCTACTTATTTAGTAAGCGGCATTTTCTTCGGGATTGCTCTTGTACTGATCATGTATGGTGGGGCAGAATTGTTTACAGGAAATACGATGTACTTTACCGTTAGTACCCTGCAAAAAGAAACAACGATTGGAGACACCCTTCGTAACTGGGCCGCATGTTATAGCGGAAATTTGCTCGGTGCTATTTTCTTTGCTTTTTTAATTGCACAGTCAGGGATTTTTCATGATCTTCCGATGGATCATTTACTATTTGCGATTGCATTGAAAAAAATGCATGCAACAACGTTACAACTGTTTGTGAAAGGGATTTTGTGTAACTGGCTCGTTTGTTTAGCTATTTTTATTCCGATGCAAATGAAAGAAGATATCGCAAAAATGTTCGCCATGATTTTAATCGTTTTCGTCTTTTTTGCTTCTGGATATGAACACTCAATCGCAAATTTTGTTATTTTCTCCCTTGCATTAGCTGTTCAACATCCTGATACGATTCATGTGGCAGGAATCGTTCATAACATCATACCTGTAACGCTCGGTAATATTGTCGGTGGTTCATTATTTATGGGGGCTTTATACACGTACCTTTCATCTTCCGTCAAACAGCCTGCTCCTATATGGAAAGGAGCTTTTGGAATACGAAAAATAATGAATAAGTAAGAAAAATAGTCGAGATATGTTCTCGACTATTTGTTTATTTGTTATAATAATGGCTATTATTTATTCCATTTTTTGTTCCATAGGGGGGAGTTATGATGTATTTTCAACAAAAACATGCGCAAAAGTTTATGGACAAATATAAAGATCGGGCACGCTTGCTTATTTCATGTCCGGATCAACCGGGAATTGTTGCAGCAGTTACAACTTTTTTGTATGAACAAGGAGCCAATATTGTTGAGTCCAGTCAATATTCGACAGACCCTGAAGGTGGTACATTTTTTTTACGAATTGAGTTTGATGCTCCGAATATATCAGAGAGAAAAGAGGAGATGGAGAGAAAGTTCGCAACGATTGCACAACGTTTTTCAATGAAATGGCGATTGAGTTTACATACGCACATAAAAAAGGTAGCGATATTTGTTTCGAAAGAAGAACATTGCTTATTAGAGTTATTGTGGGAATGGCAAGCGGGTGAATTGCTTGCAGATTTTGCTCTCGTCATCAGCAACCATGAACAAATGAGAGAAACGGTAGAGTCATTCGGTATCCCGTACTACTACATACCAGTGACAAAAGAAACAAAACAAGAAGCAGAAGAAAAACAAATACAGTTGTTAAAGGAACATGATATTGATGTCATTGTGCTTGCTCGTTATATGCAAATTTTATCATCTCGTTTTGTCGCAACGTTTCCAATGCAAATTATTAACATTCACCATTCGTTTTTACCGGCGTTTATTGGTGCGCGACCATATGAGCAAGCTTATCGACGTGGAGTGAAACTCATCGGCGCTACTTCTCATTATGTAACAGATGATTTAGATGAAGGACCAATTATTGAGCAAGATGTGGAACGAGTTGATCATAAACATCATGTAGAAGACTTGAAGCGAATTGGACGCATGATCGAAAAAACAGTCCTCGTTCGTGCATTAAAGTGGCATTTAGAAGATCGTGTCATCGTTCATGAAAATAAAACAATTGTATTCAAATGAAGAAGAGGGATTAACCTTCTTCTTTTTTTGTAAAAAATTGATATGATAAAACTATGTTCTAAATAAAAAATGAATAAAAATAAAAATGTTCAGTTATAATGGAAGTATAGAAGGATTTTTCTTTTGAGTAAAGAATGTGTCATATGAGAGGAGGAGGAAAGATGAGTGAAAAAAGAAAACCGAGCGGATTTTTATTAAAACAACGCGCATTTTTAAAGTTGTATTTAATTACTTTAACCGAACAAGAACGATTGTATGGGCTGAAATTACTAGATGTGCTTCGTGAAGAATTTCAGCCGTTTGGATACCGTCCGAATCATTCAGAAGTATACAAAGCTCTACACGATTTAATTGAGGACGGGATTTTAGAACAAGTAAAAAAGAAAAAAGAAGGAATGAAATATCAAGAAGTGGTTTATTACCGTTTTACTGAGGAAGGATATAAAAAAGCCCAGCTATATAAACGACAATTAAAAACAGAATTAGATCGTTGTGAAGCACTCATTCGTAAAGCAATTAAAGATAATTTTAGTTGACAATAGGATCATATTTCATTTAATATACTGATAAGGGTATATAGAAAAAGGAGATTGATAAATATGACATACGATAACCAAGTGAAAAACAGATTAAAACGAATTGAAGGACAAGTTCGTGGTGTGCTCAAAATGATGGATGAGCAAAAAGATTGTAAAGAAGTAGTTGCTCAATTATCCGCTATTCGTAGCGCTGTCGATCGTGCCATTGCGGTTGTTGTAAGTGCTAATTTGGAGCGTTGCATTCGCAAAGATGTCGAAACAGGATCATTAGAAAGTGAAAAGCTTATTCAAGAAGCAGTTGAGCTACTCGTCAAAAGTCGATAATGCCGAGTGGCTCCTTTTTTATTTTTTGTTAACATAATGTTATTATGTTAAACAATTTGTTTGTTTGTACAAATGAGTGCACTTTTTGTACAATACGTACGTATGAAAATATAGAAAGGGTTGACATCATGATGTATACACAATTATTTTCACTTCCTGAAACGATTCAAAGGATGATAGAAGAGAGAAGAGAAATGTTTAAACATGACGAAATCGAACGAATCGGGGCTACCGCATACACACCAGCCCATGAATCCATTTTATATGACGCGATTATCGCTTTAGCGTTAGGAAAAAATGTGTTATTAAAAGGTCCGACAGGTTCAGGAAAAACAAAATTAGCAGAAACATTATCAACCTTTTTTGGACAGCCCATGCATAGCATGAACTGTTCGATCGATTTAGATGCTGAGGCAATGCTTGGATTTAAAACGATTCAACAAATAAACGGACAAGCATCGATCGAATTTATACCGGGACCGGTCATTCAAGCGATGACAAAAGGGCATTTATTATACATCGATGAGATTAATATGGCTAAGCCAGAAACGTTGCCCATTTTAAACGGCGTGCTCGATTATCGAAAAACGATTACAAATCCGTTTACCGCTGAAGTCGTAAAGGCAAAACCGACATTTGGTGTCATTGCAGCCATTAACGAAGGATATGTTGGAACAGTTCCGTTAAACGAAGCGTTAAAAAACCGTTTTGTTGTCATTGATGTACCGTACGTTCAAGGGGAGGCGTTAAAAAGTATTTTGAAACAGCAAACGAAGCTGATGAATGATACATTATTGGATCGTTTTGTTACATTGTCAGCGGACTTAATTGTTCAAGTAAAGCAAGGATATGTATCAGAAGAAGCAGCTTCGATTCGGGCATTAATCGATGCTTGTGATTTAGCAGTATACATTCCACCACGACGAGCAATCGAGCGGGCGATCGTTGAAAAATTAGAAGATGATCGTGAAAAAGCTGCGGTGCGTAATTTAGCAGAAACGTTGTTTGATGAATGAGGGTGGCTGAATGAATCGTTTTATTATGTTTAATGATAAAAAAGTCGATTCTTTTTTGTTTATGGAGCTATCTGATTTAGTGAAAACATTAACAAAAGATGAGAAAATGGAGCTCGAATTTGGCTATCAGTCGTATCTTGATCGACAACATAAAAAAGTGGTCGTTAGTCATTTTTGGGACAATCGTCCAAAAGAGCAGTACGTATATGGATTAAAAAGTGATGTATTTTTGCGCACGATCGGAAATTTTTATCATACAAGCGATGAACATATTATTTCCTTTCTTAATCAAGTGAAAGCCTATTCTATTCGGAATTTCGCTAAACAACTATTTATGTTGCTTGAAGATCTTCGTTTAGAAGATGTATGTCGACATGTGCGTCCTGGAACAAAAAAATCGTTTATCATTCGGAAACAGGTGTATCGTCATTATTTTCAAACGCAATGGAACGTCAATATGATAAAAAGCGTTCATACAGACGCATTGTTTAATTTTCTATATTTATTATTAACGGCAGAACAACCAGAGCAGGAAGTTTTTCTCCCTGAATCATTGCGACCCGCTCTTCCGTTTGTTGAGCGTGAAATACGAAATGTATATGATGCAAAATCGACCGATCATATTTCACGTATTGTACTTACAGTTGTAGATGTGTTAGATGAATTGTTAGATGCGGATATGTTAAACACATATTTTCATCTCCCAGAGTACATTTACGCTGATCAGCAAGAGGATATGGAAGATATTCGCCGCAAAGATCCGTTGAAAAATCATGATGTGCTCGATGAAAAATCGAAAGACGAAGAGATTTTTCAAGAAGTGATGCATACATGGCATCGCGAAACAAGCGATATGACAAACAGTTTTTTGCAATTTGATCTAGAGCAGGGATCGCAAACGGATTTGCTTGGCGAAGGGGTTCGTCAAGGAGAAGCGGGAGATCAAGCACTTGGGATCGTACATGGTTCATCACAAAAAACGACGCATAATGATTATACGCATTTAGAACAACAAGAATATCGCCAAGGGCTTTTTGGGCGTTCGGAGTACGAATACGGAAAAGAAAATCGTTATGCGAAACTAATATTTGTAGATGCTTCGCCACCAACAGTACAACAAATGAGACAGTATGAACGTGATCGAGAAGTCATTGGGCCGTATCAAAAAAAGTTGACGCAAACGATTGAAAAAGTACTTGAGCATAAAAAAATACATCCGCGTACAGATTTACATGCTGGTCGCTTAAACAAAAAGCTGTTACGCTTTTTGATCGAGGATCATCCACGTTTATTTTATAAAAAGCATGAAACATCTCCATTGTTAGATGCTGTGTTTATATTGCTTGTCGATTGTTCTGCATCAATGTATGACAAAATGGAAGAAACGAAAAGAGGGATTGTTTTATTTCATGAATCTCTCCGGGCGCTTCACGTTCCACATAAAATTGTTGGTTTTTGGGAGGATACAAACGAAGCGACACCGTCTTATCAACCAAATTATTTTCAAACAGTTATTGATTTTGATGCGTCTTTGAAAAAGGGACGTGGAGCGGAAATTATGCAGTTAGAACCTCAAGAAGATAATCGCGATGGTTTGGCCATTCGGCTAATGACAGAAGAGTTGCAAAAACGAAACGAAAAACAAAAATTTTTGCTCGTCTTTTCGGATGGGGAACCAGCAGCCTTTGGATACGATCAAAACGGAATTGTAGATACACACGAAGCGGTGGCGGAAGCGAGAAAATTAGGAATTGAAGTAGTCAATGTGTTTTTGGCTAACGGAATGATTACCGAAAGTCAACAAAAAACGATTGAAAATATATATGGACATTATCATGTAATTGTTCCAAATGTAGAACAGTTACCGACATTTTTAGCCCCTTTACTAAAAAAATTATTGTTATACAAATTATAAAAACACCCGAAATGGCGGGTGTTTTTATGTTAATTAAAAAATTTTTTCCGTTAACAAAAATTTTTTTAAAAAAGATTTTATTTGAATAGTATGTGAGAAAATAAAATAAATTTTTATTTATACTGTTTTAAAATAGTATACAAGAATAATTTATTTTCATTTTTGTTCCTTTAACGCTGTAAAACGGTTGTGTTTTTCTATTTTTTTCTATTGACGTATAAATTTAATTTTCAGATAATACTATTGCAAGATTAATAATCTTACTAATTATCTTAATTATTTATTTTTAAGGAGGAAGTGTATGGAGCTCATTAATCAAGTAGTCGGATTTTTAAACAACATTCTCTGGTCTTATGTCATTATCGGTTTATTGCTCGGTCTCGGTTTGTATTTCACGATCGGGACGAAATTTGCACAAATTCGCTTGATTGGGGAAATGTTTCGAGTTCTAAAAGAAAAATCCCCTGAATCAAAAGGAAAAAAAGAAATTTCTTCACTTCAGGCATTCTTCATTGGTGCTGCGACACGTATCGGAACGGGTAACGTTGCTGGGGTTGCGATGGCTTTAGCAATCGGTGGTCCAGGAGCAGTATTTTGGATGTGGCTTGTTGCGATTTTAGGTGGAGCAAGCGCATTTGTTGAAAGTACATTAGCGCAAATTTTTAAAGTAAAAAGCGATGTTGGTTTTAAAGGTGGCCCAGGATATTATATGGAGAAACAATTGGGCGCACGTTGGATGAGCACAATTTTTGCTTTCACAATTATTGCAAGTTTCGGATTAACATTTAACGCCGTACAAAGCAATACAATTGCTACAGCGTTTAATAATTCATTTAGCGTGAACCCTTATGTAACCGCTTTCCTTTTAGCGGCATTAACAGCAGTCATTATTTTCGGTGGAGTTACACGCATTGCTCGTTTCTCTGAAATTATTGTTCCAATCATGGCGTTTTTCTACATCGGATTAGCATTGTATGTAATGGTAACAAACATTACTGAAATCCCAGCAGTTATTGCTTTAATTTTTAAGAGTGCTTTTGGTTTAGAACAAGTTGTTGGCGGTGGTATGGGCGCTGCAATTATGATGGGGGTAAAACGCGGATTGTTCTCCAATGAAGCTGGTATGGGTAGTGCACCAAACGCTGCAGCAACAGCAACAGTTTCACATCCAGCGAAACAAGGTTTTATTCAAGCACTAGGGGTATTTTTCGACACATTACTTGTATGTAGTGCTACAGCATTTATCATTTTATTATCAGATACGTATAAAACGGGCGAGCTTGTTGGTATTGAATTAACACAAGCAGCACTTTCTGAGCACTTCGGTTCTTGGGCAGGTATTTTCTTATCAGTAGCTATTTTCATGTTCGCTTTCAGCTCGATCATCGGAAGTTATTACTACGGTGAAGCAAATATTGAATTTATTAGTAAAGGAAAAACAGCTTTATTCGTTTATCGTATCCTAGCAATCGGAATGGTTATTTTCGGAGCGCTTGCTAGCTTACAAATTGTTTGGGATTTAGCTGACTTAGCGATGGCGCTTATGGCATTAACAAACTTAGTAGCAATCGGTTTACTTGGTCGTATTGCGTTCAAAGCGCTTGATGACTATATGGCGAAACGTAAACGTGGGGAAGATCCTGTATTTTATGCTGACGATATTGAAGGGTTAAAAGGTGTTGAATGTTGGCCAACGCGCAAAGAAGAACATGTGAAAAAAGCTGTGGGTAAATAGGTTAAAGAAAACAAGTCTAAGGAAATTCCTTAGGCTTGTTTTTATGCACACAATCTATTGTAAAAGTTTACAATGTTGTAACAGTTTCAATCTTTTTTGTAATACAGATTTGCATTATAATAATAATCGGAATGAATGTTTGAAGATATACAAAGAAAAAAGAAGGGAGGATTTATATGAAACAGTATATTTTCAATTTTAGTACACATCATCAACAACCAGTTGTATGGGAAGAAGCAATCATTGCTCGTGGAATGATGGATGCGTGCATAAAAGCGAAGAAGCTATGCCGCCAGTATGAACGAGAAAAACAAATCCCGATCCGTATTCAATACAAAGGTGTTCGCTATTGCAATGAGGATATTGCTTAAATAAGAAAGGACGGATTATGTGGTGTATGCATTTTATCGTAAAACGTAGCTGTAGTTCGTTTCGTCAATTATAAAACAGCTACGCTTTTATTTTCTTTTCTGTCTCAAAAATAAAAGTATACTTTTTATGTGAGATAAATTTTGTATAACTTCCTATAATTTATGTTATGTAAACTAAAAACAAACGCGAAAAAAGAGGCAGATTTCATTCTGCCTTCTCTTCAAAAAAGTATGAAAACAAAACGGCGTGGTTTTTCTCATCAGCCGCTGCTCGGCGAATCGACGGTTTACTATTCGTCTTGCAAAGCAATTTCTAGCCCATGCTTAAAATCACCCAAACATTGTTCGCTGTTCGCTCATCTTCGGTTGAGGACGCTCACCAGTCAGACTAAAATAAATATGCTCAGATTGTTAGAAATTATCCTTTAGTTTTGGAAAATTTCACACTTTCATGGTACTCTACCTACTTGGTTGTGCATCGTTTAACTTGTCATAGTCCTATCATTTTACCATGTCCTCTTCTTTTTCTTGAAGTGTCAAGTATGCAAACCTCCCCTTCTTCCGCTATACTGAACAAGTAGTCTTGTGATCAGGAGGAAAATATGATGAAATCACTTGTTTTGGCCGAAAAGCCGAGCGTGGCTCGGGAAATTGCCCGCGTGCTTGGTTGTCGGGAGCAACATAAACATTACTTTGAAGGACCGAAATATATTGTCACATGGGCGCTGGGGCATTTAATTGAATTGAAAATGCCGGAACATTATAATCCCGCCTATAAAACGTGGCGGCTGGAAGATTTACCAATTATCCCGGAAAACATGGGACTGAATGTCATTCGGCAAACGAGCCATCGGTTTCGGGCAATCGAAACCTTAGCAAAACGTTCGGATATGAAAAACTGCATCATCGCCACCGACGCTGGACGAGAAGGTGAACTTGTCGCACGGTGGATTTTGCAAAAAATTCGTTGGAAAAAACCGCTCCTCCGCCTCTGGATCTCGTCACAAACCGATCAAGCCATTCGCGACGGGTTTCAACATTTAAAACCTGGAAAACAGTTTGAGCGTTTATACGAATCGGCTGTTTGCCGGGCAGAAGCAGATTGGTTGATTGGGTTAAATGTGACGAGAGCGTTAACGACCAAATATAACGAACCTCTTTCCGCAGGCCGCGTTCAAACACCGACGCTTGCGATGATGATTGAGCGAGAAAAAGAAATTCAGTCATTTAAACCAACACCATATTGGACGATTCGTGCCAACGTCGGGTCTGTTGTTGCTTTTTGGGAGCGTAACGGGGAAAAACGAATGTTTTCGAAAGAACTGGCGGAACAGCTATATGAAAAACTAAAAAATAAACAAGCGACGGTTATTTCTGTCGAAAGAAAAACAAAAAAAGAGCCACAGTCGCTTCCTTACGATTTAACCGAATTACAACGAGAAGCAAACAAACGGTTTGGCTTTTCGGCGAAAAAAACGTTAAGCGTATTACAACGGTTATATGAGCACTATAAGCTCGTCACATATCCACGCACCGATTCGCGCTATTTAACGACGGATATGGAAAGTACGATGGCTGATCGGCTAGAGGCAATGAGATCCGGATACTTAGACGAAGTTGCTCCGCTTTTAAAAAATAAAGCGAAGGTAGTGGCTAGGCGGGTATTTCATAACGAAAAAGTAACGGATCATCATGCGATTATCCCAACAGAAGAACGGTTGGACATCAGCAAACTTTCCGCTGATGAACGAAAACTATATGACTTAATTGCTCGTCGCTTTTTAGCACTCTTCTATCCAGCATGCGACTACGAAACCATTCATGTTGTTTTTGATATCGACGGCGAAGCTTTTGTCGCGCGCGAAACGCGAGTAGTAAACGCAGGGTTTCGGCGCGTTCTAGAAAAGCAAGAAGAGAAAGGAACTTTCCCTACTTTTATGAAAGGACAAATGATTTCTGTCATATTAGAGAAAAAAGAAGTGTTAACAGAGCCCCCTCTTCGCTATTCTGAAGCCGACCTTTTGTCGCAAATGGAAAAATACGGACTAGGTACGCCAGCGACGCGCGCCGAAATTATTGAACGCCTCGTCGAAACGGAAACGGTCGAGCGAAAAAACGGACGGTTTTATCCGACACCAAAAGGGAAACAATTGATTGAACTTGTCAATGAGGAATTAAAATCGCCGCAATTGACTGCACGTTGGGAAAAAGAATTAGAAGCAATTGCTCGTGGAAACGGTGATCCAAAAACGTTCCTCCAACACATCCGCAAGCAAACGGAGCGGTTAGTGACGGAAATAAAACAAAGCGATCGAACGTATCGTGCTCATAATTTAACTGGCTCTATGTGTCCAGAGTGCGGATCATTTTTAAAAGAACGAGCGACAAAAGAAGGTCGCATGCTCGTATGCTCGAATATGACATGCCGCTTCCGGAAGAGAAAAGATCCAAAGCTTTCGAACCGGCGTTGCCCACAATGCAAAAAACGGATGGAAATTCATGAAGGAAAAGCAGGTGTCTACTTCCAATGTCGCCTTTGCAATGTTATTGAAAAAGCAGAAGAAAAGAAGGCGACTATTAGTCGGAACGATCGAGCGTTATTGAAAAAATATAGTGCCGAAAACGACTCATTTGGCACAAGTTTAGGTGATTTATTAAAACAGGCATTAGAGAAAAAGAACGAGTAAGCGAGATGCCGGTGTCGGTTCTGACACCGGCATGTTATTCGATTCGTTTTTTCGCTTCGGAAAGAAAATCGATCAGTTTCGTACCAACACCGACAAATGTTTCAAGCATGGCTTGCGCGCCAGCGATCGAAAAAATAAAAATGAGCGGCTTAGCGACCGTAGGGATAAATAGATACCCAAGCGCAATAAAAATAGCGCTCCAAACCCCGGCGCACCAATAGCAATTTAATAAATACTCGAATTTCGATGTCGGTACTTTTTTCACCTCTGTATGCCCGTTCGTGGTGACGGTTTCTTTTTTCATAAACGGCTTGCGAAGAAACTATGTAATTTTGTCAAACACAATCAAGTGCGTCAATCGATAACTAGCGAGAATCATCATAAAGTAAGTAAGTCATCCAGTCTAATTTATTAATCAATATTCCCTCCTTTTTTTACTATTTTTCCTCGCTACCTTAAGTTTATGAAAAAATGTTGTTCATGCTACTCACTTTGAAAACCATTGAGGTAATAGCTCACTCACCCTCCCCTTTCGACTTTGCAGGTTGTAATCCAGCTTACAGTAATTCTGATTGTTTTTTTGTATGATGAATTTACAAAAAAGAAAGGGGTGCTTGAATATGAGTCGTTCATTAAAAATAGGAGTGCTTGGTGGTGTGGTCGGTGGAATCATATTTGGGATTATGATGCAAATGATGGGTATGATTCCAATGATTTCAATAATGGTAGGTAGCAAAAGTATTGCTGTTGGTTGGGGTATTCATATGATAATTAGTATCATTTTTGGTGCGACATTTGGTTACCTTGCTACGTTTACTAAACGTATGTTTATCTTATCAGTTATTTATGGAATTATGATTTGGATTGTAGGGCCTTTGGTCGTCATGCCGCTTATGCTTGGTATGGGTACAATGTTAGCGCATGCTTTTGAACCACAACAACTAATGAGTTTAATGACGCACTTATTTTTCTCATTTGTCATCGCAGCAACATTTAAGATAGCAAACAGAAAAACTGTAGAGACGGATGTGAACGTAACGAATTAACCTTAAAGGAAGGGATCGAAAAATTCGATCCCTCTCCTATGTTCCTTTTTAAAGGATAAGAAAGAAAGTTAGGCTGGAAGTTGTCTAGCTCCCAGCGCCGTCGATGTGATGGGCTCCGCCTCTTCTTTCGGCGACACATGGATAGGCTTTAGTGAATTTGCCCATGCAGAACCAGCTGTGCTTGGTTCAAGGTTTGCTCGGTAGGGCTTGTGCGCTCTCCGATGATAGGCGGGCGTTTTGCCCTTTTCTTATGTTAGTTGCCCGATTAGCTCTTGCAAATCGTTTACTATGTAATTAGGTGTGACGTCAAGCAAATCCATCGTAGTGTTCGTACGGTTAATCCAAGCAGTTTGAAAACCGAAATGGCTAGCACCTGCAACGTCCCATGTATTAGAAGATAAAAATAAAATCTCTTTTGGCTGCATGTTTAGCCGATTACATACATGCTGATACGCTGACGGAGAAGGCTTGTACTGTTTGATTTCATCCACGCTGACAATGTGCTGAAAATAGCTCGTTAATCCTGAATGATTTAGCAAAGGATGTAACATGTCAACAGAACCGTTGGAAAAAACAACGAGTGTTTCACTCTGCAACATTTCTAGCGCTTGTTTCACTTCTGCAAATGGAGAAAGCTTCAGATAAGCTTGTAATAGGTCGGTAATGATTTCTTCTGTTGTATATACTTGTTCGGAAATACATACGTATTGGAGTGCTTCTTTTGTAATTTCATGGAATGGGATATATGAACCGATGATTTGTCGTAAAAAACAATACTCCAGCTGCTTTTGACGCCAAGATTGGCTAATTCGTGCCCCTTTATCAGAAAAATAATTCGTGCACTTTTCAGAAATAGAGTAAACATCAAATAATGTACCATACACATCAAATACATAAGTTCGATATTTCACCATTACACTCTCCTTTCTGGTTTTATTACAAAACAAGATATTTTCTTATTTTTCTGTAAGTTATTTTACAAATTACAAAGGCAGAGGAGATATACAGTCATGGCTATTTTATTTGTCGTTTTGCTAGGAATAATACTTAAAATTAGTGAACTGCTTGAACAGAAATACGAGTTACATCGCTATTACCTCTCCATTCCCTTTGTTGGAAGTGTCATTTTGTTAACGATCACTGTTTTGACGAAAGTGATTTTCCATTATCGCCTAGAGCCGCCCTTTTTATTTCAAAGGGTTGCCGTAACTATTTTTTTATTCTCTATCGGCTTTCAAATAGCCCTTTTTTTGAATAAGCTTTTTTTCAAACGTTTCGTCATTTTTCTAACAATATGCATGGTATTATTAATTTTTTTTGTGTACATATCATATTTCGTTCTCCCTCCTTACAATTGGATTGTAGGCGACTTATTATTTGCATATAATGAAGATTTCATTAAACTGACTGTCCCATCCTACATTCAAAACGATATGGTATTCTGGAGTTATGTACAATTAGCCATTGTTTTCTTTCTAACGCCCGTTTTTTTATTGATTGTTAGCAAGTGGCTGGACAAACAGAACATTTCTAATAAAATTGCTCCAATCATCCATTTGTATCAAGAAAAAATGACCATTCCTGTAACGAGGGAAACGGCTTATGTCGTCCTGTTTGCGCTCGGAATTGTCGTGATTACTCAGCACATAACCCTGCTTTTTCTTTACGATTATGTGTATGCGATGCTTGGTGGTTTTAGTTACGGCTTACTAGCGAAAACTAGGCAGTCAAAACTCGATGAAAAAACAATGATGTTCCATCAATTGGGAACGATCGGGCTATATTTATTTATTATGACTTCGGTGCAAAAAATAGCTTTTTTTGATTGGTTTAGCCTGTCTTACACTGTCTTTCTTGTAGTTATGGTAAAAACAATGATTGTTGCTGTATTTGTCGTCTGGATTGTTCAATGGTTGTTTCCCAAATTATCTTTTTCAGAGAAATTAGTCGCTGCTGTTGCTGGATGGTCATTCATACTTAGCGCACCAGTTGTATGTATGCATGGAATGAGAACAGTGGTTAATAAACATGGCGCTGTTCCTTACGTATTATTAGTCATTCCTCCTGTCATTCTATGGATGGTAAATTATATACATTTAGCACTGCGTCTAATCCTTTTGCAATAACTTGACGGTTTTGTGAAATAGAGTTGCTTAACGTTCCTAATTGAACACTTTTTTCTTTTAGTAAGGAAGAAATGGAAGTTAACTCTGCTTTTTGTTGATTGACACGAGAGATCGATTCGTGAATACAATCGAATCGTTCCACTGTTTTCTGGACAATATTCATTCCTTTTTCCATTTCTTCTCTTCCTGACTTAGATAATTGGTAAACATTCTTTATTTCATTGATGATGGAAGCAACAGATTGTCTCGCTTGCGCTGTTGCATTTGTGCTTTCATCAGAAAGTTTTCGGATTTCTTGAGCGACAACGCCAAATCCTCTCCCATCTACTCCTGCTCTTGCTGCTTCAATGGAAGCATTTAAAGCTAACAAATTTGTTTGAGCAGATATTTTTTGCAGCGATTGTATAATCTCTGTTAGCAAAGCAGACAAATCCGATAGTATGTTTGCCTTATCTAATAGCATGGAAGATAGTCCATCAATCCTTTCCATCACCCTCGCCATCTCATTCATAGATAATTTTCCATCTTTTGTATGAGTGGCCGCTTCGTCTACTTGCTTGTTGATTTGACCAGACATTTCTGATAAAAAAGTGGACAAATCTACAATTTCGTCTGCGAGATGAAGGAACTGCCCCATCTGTTCTTTTTGTTTTTCCATCACTTGTTTTGCTTCTTTAATTGTCTGAACATTTTCATTTCTCATTGTATTTCTCCTTTCATCAATAAAATATCGCTTCCTACAATAACTCTGTCATCTGAAATAAGCACGGGAGTAATGACCTCGTTAATTTTTTTCTTTAATTCTATAGCAGCAGAAGGATTTTTTAATATGTTTATTTCTAAAAAAGGAATGTTTTCTTGAAGCAAATACTTTCGCACCATATGACATTTACTGCAACCATCGATTGTATAAAGGATATAATCCATAAAAAACCTCCTAGCGTAACTATTTTACACGATTATCTTTTTGTATACTGTAAGGTGGATTACAGGAATAGATAAAAAAACAGTTATAATGTAAAGAGGGAGTTTATTACTAAGGGGGCGTATAAAGTGGATAAGTTATTTTTGTTGTCGCAAATTAGTCTGCTTGACGAGCTATCGATGGAAGATTTGCACGTCATCGATCAAATGAGCGAGATGAAACCTGTAAAAAAAGGAACACTTATTTTATCTCCAGATAAAAAAATCGAAGCGTTGTTCTTGTTAAAAAAAGGGCAAGTACGTTTGTATCGTATGAACGCAAGCGGCAAGCAGTTTACAGTTGATATTTTAGTCGATGGAAATATTTTCGGTGAAACAGCGACTTTATCATTAACAGACGACCAAATATATGCGGAAGCAATGACTGATACGTATTTGTGTTTACTAGGCAAAAAAGAATTTGAAACGTTTATTGAAAAAAATCCGAAAATCGCCTTGAAGCTTATTCATATATTGTCAACAAGACTAAAAGAATTATACAGCTTAAGCGAAAAAATCGCATTAAGCGATGTGAAATACCGAATTTTGTATTTGTTATTGAAATTGAGCGAAAAAACAGGAAAACGAAAAAAAGAATGGCAAACAATCGGAATGAAACTAACTCATCAAGATATCGCTAGCATGATTGGTGCGTCGCGCGAAACAACAAGTGCGGTCATGAGTCAATTGAAAAGAGAAGGTTTTATTAAAAAAGGCCTCCATTTAGCCATTCATGTCGAAAAAGCATTAGAGTTATTGGAATGAGGGTGTCCTAAAAGTAATGAGGCACCCTCTTCGTTTCTGAGAGATACGTGCAATGGAAAGGCTGTATGTTGAAAAAAGTGTCCTTTTAGGGCGGCTTCTTCATCGAAACCATCGGATATATTGTTTTACTAATTTTGGAACCAATCCGTGGAATAATTTTTCACGCCAGTATACGTCAGCTGTATGTTGAACTGCTGCCACATGAGTTGGGTATGGGTGGATAACGTGAGAGAGTTGACCGATTTTTTTTCCAAACTGTTTAGTAGCTACTACTTCCTGCATCCAGTCTCCAGCATGTTGTCCCACAGCATGTGCCCCAATGATGTATCCTTTTTTGTCAGTAATTATTTTGACTATCCCTTCTGTTTGGTCATCTGCGATGAAGCGATCCACAGTAGATAGCGGTGTTTTAAAGACATGAATACGATCGTGTTGTTGGCTAGCTTGTTTTTCTGTTAATCCTATATGAAAAATTTCCGGATTAGTAAATGTGACCCATGGCACATTCGAATAGTTTATTTTTCGCTTTAGTCCCAGTACAGCGTTTTGTACAACTAATTTCCCTTCCATTCCAGCGACATGTGTAAACGGGAATTTTCCATTTACATCCCCGATCGCATAAATATTTGGAACGCTAGTTTGTAAATATTCATTCACGACAATATATCCTTTTTTATCGTACTGAACCCCGGCTTTATTCAAATCAAGTGTATCTGTATTCGGAACTCTACCGGCAGCAACAAGGATATCGGTGATTTCTATCTCGACTTCTTGGTCGTCGGTATGAACAACAGCAATTTTTTTATTTTCCATCGTTACGATTTTTTTGACAAATGCATTAGTATATACAGTGAATTCATGTATCAGTTGTTTTTTTACTAATTGAGCGATTTCCTCATCTTCGTGTTGTAATATTTCATTAGAACGTTCAATAACAATCACTTCACTTCCTAGCCTTGCCATTGCCTGAGCGAGTTCTATACCAATTGGTCCTCCACCAATGACGAGTAGTTTTTTAGGGACAAAATCGATACGAAAAATTGTTTCATTTGTTAAGTAACCAGATTGTTCTAAACCATCGATTAGAGGGATGAAAGGTCTTGATCCTGTTGAAATCACTATGCGTTTTCCGGAAATCTCTTCCTCATCGTTAATCGTTACTTTATGCGAAGATTTTAATTTTCCTTTTCCAATATATACATCAACCCCTAATTTCCTAAATCGCTCAATATCATCATGGTGTTGAATATGCGCGATGGACGATTTTACTCGTTGCATAACTCGCTTCATGTTAATACTTCCTTGTATTTTCATTCCCCATTCTTTTATTTTTTTGGCTTCGTATACTTCGGAAGCAATTTTAATAAGTGCCTTTGATGGAACGCAACCGAAATGTAAACAATCTCCACCAAGTTGTGCCTCTTTTTCAATAAGAGCCACTCTCGCTCCAAGAGAAGCCGCTCCAGCAGCTACAGTTAACCCTCCTGCCCCTCCACCGATGACAATAAGATCATATTGTTTCAATCATCTCACACCCTTTCAGTGTAAAAGTTGTCGAGCTTCATTTAAACGTTGTAACCCTGTAAATAGTTCTACTACAAAAAATAACAACGTAATAAATAAAACATAGTTGGGTAATAACATCATAAGGGAAAATAAGAGAAACCCTTCTGTACGTTCAGCTAGTCCTGGTTGGTAATAAAATGATTTCATCCCTTTTTTATTCGAAACAGCTCCAACTGTTAAAAACACGGTAATGGAAAAAATAATCGAAACACTTAATAACAAAAGAGCCCATTGGACATGCGGATACTTAAACGCAATTCCTAAAATGACACTAATTTCAACAATTCGATCGAAGGTCACATCCATGACAGTGCCCCATGGCGATACGTTTGTTTTTCGTGCCATTGTTCCATCGACCGCATCTAAAAATCCAGACATCCACAATACAATGACTGCCGCAACTACATAATTGAGATAAAAAAGAATCCCTGAGGAAAGGCCAACCAAAAATGACATCATAGTAACTTGATTTGCCGTCAATCCCATTTTCAACAAACGAGAAGCGGTCGTTTCGATAAAAGGTTGTACATATTTCCTTGCATGTGTATCGAGCACATCTATTCTCCTTTCTGTTGTAATCCAAGTTTTTGTCTTAGTTTTGCATTTGTCATGATGGGAACAAAGGAAATGATAAGAAAAACAATGACGGCAATAATTATGATTATTCGATTGCCAGAAGCAAAACTAGAGCCTAAAAAATTATAGGCAAACGTCCCTGGAATGATCCCAATCCATGTCGCAAATAAAAAATGGGTGAACTTCACATTTACTATCCCTGCTAAATAACTAATGAAATCAAAAGGAAAAATCGGGATTAGTCGTAATAAAAGTACATACATAAATCCGTTTTTCTTTAATTGTGCTTGCAGTTTTATTGTTTTCTTTTTCCAACTTTCTTGAATTACACGTTCGCCGAATTTTTTAGCGACAAAAAAAGACAAACTAGCTCCTAGTGTTGCCCCGATGACAGTGAAAATTGTTCCCCACCATGCCCCAAACGCTAGCCCTGCTGCTAACGACAGAATAGAAGCCGGAAAGAAAAGAAACGGTCGAACGGTATATAACCCGATAAAGACAAGCGGAGCCAACACTCCAAAAGATAAAATCCACTCTCGGATTGTTTGAGGCTTCATGTGGATATGCTGATTAAACCAAATAATTCCTCCGACTATTATGAACGCAACGAATATTTTCCACCATGTCCGTGTTAACATGCTTCTCCATCCTTTTTAAACGTCTGAATATACTCTTTCGACCGTATACCAACCCAAATACATTGCATTTTAGAAAAATGAGTGTCACTTTGTATAATGACATCCGTTTGCCAATCGCTGATGGTTATTTGATAAAAAAATTTCCCGTATTTTATATACATTTCTTGCACAATTCCTTTCCATTTCATATACCACGCCCCATGTAGATCATTACAAATTTCTATATGTTTTGCGTGAATGAAAAACCGGTTATCGATGACGATACCATCGCTAAAAAAATTTGCGACGAATGAATTAGATGGGGCATCATATACTTGTATAGGATTTCCACATTGTTGAATGGTTTGATTTCCTATCACCACAACGCGATCTCCCATTAACATCGCTTCTTCTTTATCATGTGTAACAAAAATTGTCGTTATTTTTTTTTCTTTTAGCCATTGTTTCATCCATAATCGAGTTTCCTCTCTTAATTCATTGTCCAAACTGCTAAGAGGTTCATCGAGCAACAATAATTTTGGATCGGTAATTAATGCTCTCGCTAAGGAAACACGTTGTTGTTGTCCACCGGATAATTTGGATGGATAAAAGTCTCGAAAGTTCTCCATGTCCATCCTTTTTAAATATAACGTAGCTTTTTCTATTCGCTCTTTCTTTGTCATGGTTGTAAAAGTTAATCCATAAACAATATTTTCCATTACTGTCATATGGGGAAATAATAATGGTTGTTGAAACATCATGACAATCGGGCGACGATGAGCAGGTTTTGGTGACATGTCTTCCCCCTCAATCCATATGTTCCCTTCATCTAATTCTTCTATCCCTGCTATGCATTGAAGAAGGGTTGATTTCCCTGCCCCTGATGGCCCTACCAAACTGATTATTTCCCCTTCATTTATATCCAAATTAATCGAGTGAAAAACTGTTTCATTTCCATATGCTTTTTTTAAAGAATTAAGAGAAATAAATACATCTTTCATATACACACCTCAACGATTCCGTTTTCGATAAGGAAGAAAAATTCTAATCAGTAACTCGAACAAGAGAAGTACAGTTAGCGGCAAAACTGCAAAAATAAGCGAAAAGCTCGCAATAACCGCTTCTTTTGCTGTTGATAAAAATGGAAAATAAAGAGTTGCAATGGTTATAACGTTTCCACCACCAATAAGTGCTGTTAATGCATATTGACTAAGAGAAATAACAAAAACAAGAAACACAGCACTTCTTATGCTCGGTACAAGAAGTGGAAAGTAAATCGAATAAAAACTGTACCATTTGTTGCTACCGAGCGAAGCAGCTTGGTTTTCCAAGTGTGGTCCGATCCGTTCAAAAGAAGAATGAAATATTTTAATGGTATACGGAACAGACGGGAGTAAATGAACGACAACAATACCCAGCCAATGGTCAGCAAGTCCCAATCGAATCATTGTCATATGAAGTCCCATGGCTACAGCTAAGCTTGGAATCAAGATAGGAAGTATAAATGACAACTCAAAAAACCGTTTTCCTTTGAAAGAATGAAAAGCAACGGTTTTTCCGGCAGGGATGGCAATCAATAAATTCAATAAAACGACGGCAATGCCGATCCACCATGAAGATTGAAGTGCTTGCCATAACCGTGGCTCTGTAAGTAGTACTTGCCATCCCTTCAAACTCCATGTTGTTGGGAACAGCTCCCCCCATTTCCAAGAAAATGAGAAGCTTTTTACTATTAATAAGATGACCGGCATGACCAGAAATAAAATAGAAAAAAAGAAAATGAGTTTAGTACCCTTCCTAGTCACGCTATTTTCCATTCCCTTTCATCATTTGATATCGCTTCTTTATCAGGAGAGAAGTATATGCCATCATAATAGAGAAAATAAACATTGTCACACTCAACATAGCAGCGAACGCTTTCGGACGATTGCTCCAATCCCCTTCAAAAAACCATTCATAAACGAGAAGGGAAATCATTTTCGGATACGTCGTGCCAAGTAAATATGGCACTTCATAGGCAGACAAAATAAATGCAAAAACAATGATGCTCGTTTCGAACAGCACAGGCATTATCCACGGCCACTCGACAGTTTTAAATACATCCCAGTCTTTTCCACCAAGTGTTTTAACGACAGAAGATAATTGATGGTTCAGTTGATGATAGACTGGGAGAAGCATGAGTATAACAAAAGGTGTTTCCTTCCAAATATACGTAATCATTATTCCTATTCCGTGAGAGTCTTTTATGATGACCAGAAATTCATCTGGATGATGAATGATCCCTATACGGTACGCGAGTGAAGAGAACCATCCAGACTGCGAAAACAATAACACCATCATATATCCCCAGACAAAATGCGGGAATAACATCGGAATCCAATATATGATTTTCAGAAAATCACTTTTCAAATAATAGTAAAGCCATCTTGTGATCAATAAACCAATGAGCATTGAAAAAAAAGTAGATACAAGAGCAATCCAAAGGCTATAACTAAGCGATGCAATAAAGTTGTTATTTTTAAACACATCGATATAATACTGAAAAGTAAGTCGTCCATTTTTGTGTAAACTTTCTGAGATAGCCATCATTACTCCGTATCCGACGAGTACAATTGTTAAAAGAAACGCTGGAAGAAGAAATAGAAAGCTATCTTTTTCGAGCCACTTCATGTAACCAATTCTCCTTCAGCCAACCCACGTAACGAGAATCTACTTCTGGAAGTAAATGATCTTTTAAGACATCTGATGATAATACTGATTTTCCGCGATTTATTTGCTTTAATGTTTGTTGATCTTTTTCCGGCAACTTGTTTGGATCTAATGACATACCTTCCCCCCAGTACGTTGGACGAAACTTTTCTAACTGTGCTTGAGGAGATAAGAGAAAGTTAATGGTGACCATCGCCCCAGCCTTATTTGGACTGTTAAAAGGAATGGCTAAAAAATGTGTATTACCAATTGATCCAGATTCAAGCACAAAAGAACGAGTGGATGTTGGGAATGTTCCGTTTTTTATTAGACTTTCTGCACGTGCTTCGTTATATCCCATTGTCATCCATACTTCTCCTTGACTATACATACGATCAAGCTCTGTTAAAGAATTTGGATATGTTTCTCCCTTGCGCCACAAATATGGCTTTATTTCATTTAGATATGCCCACATTTTTTCAACTTCATTTTTTACAAATTGTGGATCGTATCCTTGTTTTAGTAATTTTTCAGATCCACCTACTGCCTCGTAAAGGAGGTGGCGTAAAAATGCATTTCCTGTAAAATCTGTCGGATCGGGGTAAGTAAATTTCCCTGGATGCTCTTTTATCCAATCCTTTAATTCCGCAAACGTTCTCGGTGGCTGGGATATTTTACTTGCATCATACAAAAATACAAATTGAACCTTTCCCCATGGCGCCTCTAATCCATCTACAGCTGTGCCGAAATCATATTGTGTATTTAAACTACGGGTGTCTATATATTTTTGAAAATTAGGAAGTTTTTCAGTGATAGGACCAAATAATAAATCATTCTCTTTTGCATTTTTGAAGTTTTCCCCATTAATCCAAATGATATCGATTGTTCCTTTTTCTTCAGCAGCTTTCTTTTCGTTTAATAATTTTTGTAAAATTTCATGTGTATCCATTGGGATTCGTTCGAATGTAATCCCATACTGTTTTTTTAGTTTTGGGGCTACCCATTCATCCATATAGTCATTAATTCCTTCATCTCCTCCCCACATAAACATTCGTACTTTTGTGTTTTTTGCTTCTTGTTCAATTTGTTTCCATTTATGTTCCAGTAATTTTGCTTCCGATGCAGATGATAATTCTTTTGTACTACATGCACTTAAAAAGATAAAAATAGGCAAAAGAAGAGCAAATAACCGTTTCACATTTTATCCTCCTTGTTTTCTTTTGTTGCTTCATCAGCATACGAGATTTAAGTAAATATTTCTGTAATACAGCTTACAGATATCTTGCTGTTGTTCCAGTATAGTTGATAATGTAAAACAAAGAAATGAGGAGGTCAACAAATGAAGAAAATAGCTATTTTTGTTCATGCTAGCGAAAACGAATTGGCAAAGGCGTTGCACGCCTTACTTTATACCCAAGAGTTAAAGGAAGCCGGACATGAAGTAAAGGTAGTATTTGATGGTGCGGGTACTGTTTGGGTTAGAAAATTCGAGGATCCAGAAAATAAATACTATCCGTTATATAAAGCAGTGAAGCAATTAGGGGTTATTGAAGGAGTATGCGAGTATTGTGCTGGCGCGTTTGGGGTTACAGAGGATGTGAAAAAATCTGGATTTAGTTCATTAGGAGAGAGAAATGGTCACCCAAGTATCTCTTCATTCGTTGATCATGGGTATCAAATCATTATTCTGTAAATCGTGTAAAATGGATGTCTTGCTCTTAAAGACATCCTTTTATTTCTGTGAAGATAACAATTGTTTATGTTATACAGAAGATGAGCGAACAAATTTTTACCCCGCGCAACAAGATAGTTTTCCGACATCTTGGTCAAACGTTAACGCCGCGAGCTTTAGTCCCTCGGACATCGTTAAGTACGGCGCGAGCGTTTCGCGAAGGTCGTCTATCGTTAAGCCGAATTTGACGGCGAGTGTCGCTGCATAAATGACTTCGCCCGCATGTTCCGCGACAACGTGAGCTCCTAGCAATTTCCCTGTTTTTGCATCCGCTACTAATTTAAAGACACCCGTCGTTTCGTAATTGACAATCGCTCGTGGGACAGCTTCGAGCGGCAAAACGGACGTTTTTATTTCGTATCCGTTTTCTTTTGCTTGTTGTTCTGTTAGTCCAACCGTTGCGACTGCTGGAGAGCTAAACGTAACCGCTGGGATGGTGTCAAGCTGAATTTTTTTATGTTGTCCGCCAATGGCGTTCGCTGCGGCGATCGTTCCTTCGTATGCGGCGACATAGACAAATTGGGGGCCGAGTGTGACATCGCCTGCCGCGTAAATAGAAGGATTTGTCGTTTGTAAATAGTCATTGACAATAATTTCGCCACGCGGACTTGTTTTCACCCCAGCTGCTTCTAAACGCAACGCTGCAGTATTCGGTGTTCTTCCAGCAGCAATGAGCAACTCCTCCGCTTCGACCATCTGTTTTTTTCCGTTGAGCATAAAGTACAAACCATCAAATTTCATCGTTTCTCCTGTTTTTGAATGACCAACCACAATACCAGGGCGAATAATTGTCGTTGGCACGTTGTGCGCTACTTCTCGTACAGCTACTTCTGCAAGAAATTTGGTTTCTTCGTAATGGTTCTTAAACGATTGCCCTTTGTCAAGTTCATGCTCGAAAATCACCCCTTGACGCGTTCCTGATACGTATGCAGTACTAAAATATACATAGCGCTGCAAATGTGGAAGTAAGGAAACCCATTCGTTTACTTGTTTTGTTCCCTCTACGTTGACTATTCGAGCAATGTCCTCAGGAACGGCCAAATCGTAAATAGCTGCAAGATGGAACACGTGAGTGACCGATTGTGCCAACATGTGAAGTTGTTTTTCTAAGAGAGAAAGGTTCGACTTCGTAATATCTCCTTCGACGATTTCCCATTTCGCCTGTGGAAAATGAGTGGAAGAACAAATTCTTTCTTTTTCTTCCATCGCTTTCTCTTTCATAGAAGGCAGAACCAATGTATATATTTTTTCTGGAGTCCATTTCGCAATTAGCTCCTCAAGCAACATCGACGAAATAAATCCCGGAAATCCAGTAAAAAAATAAACATTTCCCACCTCTTTCACCCCCTGCTTAATTTTTGGTCTAAAGCATTTTGTCAATCAATCTTCAACGATTTTACACATCATTTCGCTAAAATTAACAAAACTCCTACTTTTAAATGTATATCTTCTATAGATGTATATGAAGGTAGTGCTTATTTCTGTTTATTAAACGTTTTCAGAAAAATCCATTCCCACCACTTCCATGGCAAGTAGTTTTTCAGCCTTAACGTCAATGTGACTCCTCTCCCTACGGGGTAACGCAAACGAGGAGTCGGCGATTGGACGACTTTGATGATTTGCCTAATGACTTCGTCAGGAGGTGGTGCTGTTTTGGCTACTCGATTCACGTATTGCATAATGGTTTTCATTTCTTTTTCATATGGCGAACCAGAACGGCTGGACACCCCTTGAAGTCCTTTCGACCAAATGTTTGTTTTGAATGACCCAGGCTCAATTAAGACGACATATACTCCGTACGGCAACATCTCTAAACGAAGTGATTCACTAAATCCTTCGACAGCAAATTTTGAAGCGACATATGGACCCATCGCCGGAAAACCGACTCGTCCGCTAATGCTGCTAATGTTGATAATCTTACCGCTACGTTGCGTTCGCATAATTGGCAAAACAGCTTTTGTAACGGCAACTAATCCGAAAAAGTTTGTCGCAAATTGACGCTCCCACTCTTCAAGTGAGAGCTCCTCTACAAAACCGCCAGCTGCAAACCCTGCATTGTTAACTAATACATCGATCCGTCCATAGCGATTGATTACATCGTGCACGACCGATTCTACCGAAAAGAAATCGGTGACATCGAGAGGTACGATCTCTATCCGATCGTACACGCCTACTTCACACGCTGCTGTTGCAAGCATTTCCTTGTTTTGTATGTTTCGCATCGAAGCAATGACTTGATATCCTTCGTGCGCAAGTGCAACGCTTACGAGTAGTCCAAACCCGCTCGAGGCTCCTGTCACTAGCGCCACCGACGGGGAGTTTACATTTTGATTCACAACAATCCTCCTCGCTACTATAAAGACATATTTATTGGAATTAGATAACGATAGGTAATATTCCTGCCATTTTAAAAAATCGACCCCCATCACGCGCTGATGGAGGTCGATTTTTTCCTTGGTTTATGTTCTTTTGTTGTGACAACAAGCATAGCTCCACTCAACACAATCAGTCCCCCAATCATTTGGATAGACGATATGCTTTCATGTAAAAATGCCATCGATAGAAGGAACGTCACGATCGGTTCTATCATACTTAAAATCGCTGCTTTTGTCGGACCAATGATATTCATTCCCGCAAAAAACGTCAGCATTGCCAAAACGCTTGAAACGAACGATGTTCCGATAATTGGAAGCCACCCTTTTGCGTCAAATTGAAAATGTAATGTTCCCGAACCAATTCCAAAAGCAAAAAAAGATAAAGCCGCAAAGAGTGCGATGTAGGCACTCGCTGTAATGGATGGAACGTGTGCGGTCACTTTATTCCCAACGATAATGTAGATTGAGTAAACAATCGCTGCTCCAACGGCTAACGCAATACCCAGCGGCTGAATTTTTCCTTCTGGTGCTCCTAATACAAGCAACATACCCGAAAAAGAGAGCAAGATCGCTATGATGATGTGCTTTGTTAGCTTTTCTTTATTAATAAAAAACGAAAAAATGGCGACAAATATTGGGTTTAAATACAGCAATAAGGCAGCGAGTGAAGATGGAATATATTTTACTGACTGAAAATAAAAAGAAGATTGCATCATATAGAAAATGCCGCCTAGCAAAAATAAATACAATAAATGTGACCGCGAAACCTTCCAATTTTTCTCTTTTAACCATAAGTACAGGAAAAAGAAGAGCGTAGCCAATGCAAAACGCAAAAACAACAGGGTCGTCACAGTGACACCGCTGTCATATGCGTATAATGCGAAGATGGGAATAAACGCAAATCCCGTTGCCGATAACAATACCAGCCCATATCCTTTCCACATGTTCCTTACACCTCAAATCTAATCATTTTTCACGAAAATCATATGTTCGCTTCTTTTTTGATGAGGGGGAACATCGCTTTTTCTTGTTTGCTGTAAATGTTAAACAAAATACCGCTAAATACAAAAGCCGCTCCAACGATATGGGTCATTGTCAAATGTTCATTAAAAAAGATCGTTCCCATCACCGTAGCAGAAATAGGCATCACATTAATGAAAACCGAAGCGGTTGAAGCTCCCACTTTTTGAATACCATTATACCACCAAACGAAGCTGATAGCCGAAACGACAACAGCAACGTATAAAACGCTTAACCACACATCCCATCCGCTCATTTTGACAGATGTAAAGGAAGTATAGTATAGCGCAAACGGTGCTAAAAATAACGTTCCAAAACCTGTTGCGTACGTTGTTGCCGCGAGTGGACTATATGTTTTCATTGCCACTTTTCCAATAACAGAGTATGTACTCCAGCTGAGACATGCCCCTGCTAGCACGAGATCGATCGGAGCAACACCGATTTCGATCAGTACGGACGGATGGCCGTTTGTAATAATATATACAGCTCCAAATACAGCGAGCAACATACCAAATATACTTCTTCCATTCAATTTTTCTTTCAAAAATAATGCAGACAACAATGTAATCAACGGAGCATTGACTGCAATGACTAATGAGCTTTTGACAATGGGTGCATATTTTGTAGCTATAAAAAAGAAAATGTTGTATAAAAACACCCCCGTTAAACCGAGGAGCGCTAACACGATCCAATCTTTTCTCGTCGGAGTTGGTCTATTCGGTTCTTTCCAGTACAATAATGGGAACAAAATCAAACTAGCACCGAAAAAGCGAAAAAAAGCAACTGACACAGGATGTAAAGTCGTCGTTGCGATTTTTCCAGCAACAAAGGCACCACCCCAAATCGTAGCAGTTAAAAACAAAAGAATATACGTTTTTATATTTTTTGCTGACACCAAAACATCTCTCCCTTATTCGTAAAATATATATCGTTTAGGGTGGATAAAAAGGAAAACTATACTTTAATCATTTTATGCTCTTTTTTATCTGAAAACAATATATTTTCGCTATATTAAGAAAAGAAGCCGGAACGTTCTCTCCCGGCTTCTTGTTTTCCCTCTTATTTATTCTCCTGTTTCGGCAAATCTTTTAATTCGTGCACCAATTTCATCGCGGACTCGTTGGAAGACTGCCCATTTTTCTTCTTCTGTTCCTTCTGCTTTTGCTGGATCGTCAAATCCCCAATGAACACGTTTTACATGCGGTGGTGTGACCGGACAATGATCAGCCGCATGTCCACATAATGTAACGACTAAATCGGCTCTGTTTAAAATATCTTCATTGATAATGTCTGATGTTTGGTTGGAAATATCGATCCCTACTTCTTTCATCGCTTTAACCGCGTTCGGATTCAAACCGTGGGCTTCAATGCCAGCACTATATACTTCCCATTCATCACCGAGATATTTTTTTGCCCATCCTTCCGCCATTTGGCTACGGCAAGAGTTCCCTGTACATAAGAAATAAATTACTTTTTTCATCTCAATCGGCTCCTTTTAATGAATAATAAGTAACCATATATATAACCCAACGAGAGTAATAAATAATGTTGGGATGGTTAAGATTAAACCATTTTTAAAATAAGTGCCCCAAGTAATTTTTACTCCTTTTGTTGAAAGTACATGCAACCAAAGAAGTGTAGCAAGCGAACCGATCGGTGTAATTTTCGGTCCTAAGTCGGAACCAATCACATTCGCATAAATTAGCGCTTCCCGAATGACTCCCGTCGTATTCGTATCAGCTATCGCTAGCGCATCAATCATGACGGTTGGCATATTATTCATAACAGATGATAAGATAGCTGCGATAAACCCCATGGCAATCGTCGCCATAAACAGTCCTTGATTCGCTCCTGCTTCGATCATATCAACTAGAATGTTCGTCAATCCGACGTTACGTAATCCGTATACAACAACATACATCCCGATAGAGAAAAAGACGACAGCCCACGGCGCCCCTTTTAAGTGTGAGTAAAATATTTGTGGGTGACATTCAGGAATGATTCCCCGACGAGGGTTGCGAACTTTTGTTCGCGACGCTCGTCGGGGCCACCAAGCGAAGCGCGGTAGAAAAAAGCAAATGTCATGCAAAAAGGACTCTCTCCCTGCTATGATGGTGATGACCAACATCAATAAAACAGGAGGGAGAGAGTCCATGAAACATTTTACCACAGAATGGCCTTTATTAAAAGAGCTGGAGGAACAATTAGTCAGAACTCTTCAAAAGGTGTTCGCTGTCTTGTTGGCGGCCCTTTTGGAGG